>JAEORG010000337.1 GCA_016841005.1 Candidatus Thorarchaeota archaeon
CACCAAGACCTTTTCCTCCGATGAATCTAGTATATACAGTATCATTAAGAGATTCGTCCGATGTCGATGATGCACTTAGATCTATCCAGAGTATTCTCTTATTCCAGCACTGATGAGTCATTATTAGTACCTCTATGATGTGCAAGACTAGGAGATTTCTACTTTGGTCAACTTCTCAAGTTCAAATCCGTGAAGATTTTGGAGAACTGCTGTTATGATATCGTAAACCATATCGCTTACAAATTCGTTCATCGGAATTTTTTTCCCATTTACAAAAAGCTCAAAATCAGCTGCCATTCTAATCACGAGAGTATTCACTACTTAAGGACCTTATACTATTGTTGGTTTTCGGGAATCGAAAGCTACTTAGTGCGGTTATGTAGAACAAAGACTTCATAGAGCGCACTCCGATACGGATATATACCCTCCCGAATCGTAGCGGGCTCGTTGATGACCATCACATTGTGAGGAATTTAATCATGGCTGAGGATTTCTCAATTGCAGGAGTGTTCTCCCAAAGAAGCAGAGATGGTTCACCATATGATCCAATAGGAAAACTAGCTGGATTGGGTGGACTCCTAGGCCTCGCTGCAGGCATTTTTGGAATTTTCTTTGGTGCAGGAACACCTCTCATTAGGCTCCCATTAATGGAACATTCGGTTATTGGATCTGAAGCGTATTATATGAGCTCCGCGATTTTTCTGGGACGCTTAGCTGTTGGAGTCTAACTTCAGATGATTGGATCCAAAGAACTTCGAATAAAATTGGGTTCAGGTTTTAGTCAAATTGGATATGTTGTTGCTGCACTCGGAATTATAATGGCAATCTTCTTACCATTTGGAGGTGAAAACTGGACAAACATCACACTATTCCAAGATTATGTGATTTTGGGTGCAGTTTTTGCAGCCCTTTTTATCATGTTCTGGCAGATGTATAATACAATCTATACTGATGCTAATAAGAGTTGGATTGGACTACTCGCAAGTATTCTAAACGGATTCTTTTTCCCACTACTGGCATTAGGCTTCATCTATGGAACATTGTTGACGATAATTGCGTATATCGTGTTGATAGTAGGTCAACTCTTTGTATTGGTATTCTGGTGGGCACCTCTTGACACTGTGAGAGAATATGCAAGAAGTCCTGAAATGGCTAAGTTCTCTTTTGGTTTGGCAGGATTCCTTACATTCTTAATTGGCGCAGCAGGTGTTTTCGCCAATATTACTCAAAGCGAATGGGGATTACTGTGGACACCCTTAAGTTCATCTTCTGGTTGGAATTATGTCTACGTAATCGCGTTCACATCTGCACTACTCTTCTGGGTACTTCTGGGACCACGTCTTGGAAAGAAAGAGCTTAAGGCCGCTCACATTAGTGACGACCTGATTGGCGGAGGTATCAAATATTTTTCAGCATTCTTAGCTGCATTAGGCATTTATGGAGCCATGCAGGCGGGCACACTCTATGCAGATGCCATAGCCGCTTGGTCAGTATCTCTTGTCTGGGCCACATCTGGTGTGATGTTCCTTGTTGGCGCAATCTATGTAGGAAGAACCGACATCGTGACAGGGTTGCCATTAATAGTTGGAGCTATCATGATGTCAGTCCATCCAATGGTAATCGCAGAATTTGTAATCTATCCTTTCATTCTGATACTTGTAACTCAATTCCTACTTATGATTGAAACAAGGGTGAGAGGATTCACATACTATTCACAACCCGTACTTACAGTTATATCAACAATTGGATTTTCAATAATATTCATGCTCTTTATGTTAGGAGCATTCGGAAGTGGCCCACCTGCACTATGGCCAACAAATAGATGGTTTAATGTGGCACTCTTCCCCAATTTTCCAAATGCTATTCAAGCTGGCACTGTTCTAGTTCTACCTTTACTTGCTTTAATTGTTAGAAATACAACAGTTGTTGGATATTCACATGGTCGGACGAGAGAAAATGCAGATGTGGTAAGTGGAATCACAATGCTCTTCGCATTTCTTATTCCAATGATTGCTGCTGCATTCAAAGGAATCGCTCACCAAGCTCTTACAGCAGCATCAATTCTGTTGGCGCTGTATGCGATTAGCTTTGTATTGGTGCTTTCAGTTAATCTCAAGCTTGCAGGAGAGGTTGAAGACACTGGTAATCCGCTTGAGGGTATGATCCTCAGAATGACAGCAATAGCAGGTATTGCTTTGGGGGCGATTATTGCTCTCTATGCGATCTCTATATTCTCAGCCTTCCCAACAGCTCTACAAGCTGCAAGTGTTATCACACTTCTTGTGATTCTGATCTCTGGATTAGAGATATTGCTGGCTATAGGTTGGCTATTCGCAGGGATTAGGCTTGGGATGCTAAAGTCCGGGTTTAAATTCACACGAATTGACAAAGCCCTCATGGATGAAGAAAGATTTGTTGCTCCTACCCAATAGAACAAGTGGGGTCATCATGCATTGGCTCAGCAGGTTAATGGTGTCATCCGAAAACCTGAGGGAGCCAATGTTGGATTTCTTTTGATTCATGGTTTTGGTGCAGATGTGGATGAATTAGCTAGCTTAGGGATTGCACTAGAAAAAAGGGATATTGCATCATTCGCTGTCAGAGTTGCTGGACATGGTACATCACCTGATGATTTAGCAACGAAGACAAAACAAGATTTCTATGATTCTGTGAAATCAGGATTACAATTAGTAAAAACCTGGGGAATGAAGCACATCTTCATTGCTGGTTTATCAATGGGTGGTTCACTGACTCTTCTCCTTGCATCAAGGGAACCAGACATTGATGGAATAGTTCTATTCTCTCCTGCAATCAAATTTGGAGGACTTCTCAGATTACTTCCACTCTTAAAGAGATTCAAGAAGTTCCAGCAAGTAGACCTCTCATATATTCCTAAGATGTATGACCTTCCACGAACAAAATATGATCGGGATTCTTTAGAGGCTGCACATGAACTTATGAAACTGATTTCAGATGTCCGAAAATTATTACCTAACATTACTACGCCTGCATTAATCATTCAGTCTGGAGCTGATAAAACAATAGACCCAGCAAGTGGACAATTTGTTTACGAGAGAATAGCGTCTAAGAATAAATCATTACAAGTCATTCCAGGAGCTGAACATGTAATTACTTGCCACCCAAAACGTCATGAAGCATTTCCTTTTGTTTTTGATTTCATCGAAAGCGTACTTTCATGAAAACAGTCTATCTACGATATTCCTACAATGACCAGGAATATCGGTTATAATTCCATCAACACCCATTTTCAAATACTGTTCAATTGTATTTTCATCATTTATTGTCCAAGGAAATACATTCAGATTGGCTTCATGTGCCTCTCGTACAGTATCAGGCTCTAGATTTCGAAATAATGGGTTGATAGCTGCGGCACCTAATTCTACAGCATATGATACAACATCCTCCGGTGGTTTGTTATATAGAATTGCTGTCGTCGCAGTTTGATCAATTTCCTTTAATTCTAAAAGAAAACCATGATAGAAAGAGGAGAAGATAATGTCTTCCAGTATTCCTCGTTGTTTAACAAGAGATAATGCCATTGATTCAATATCTGATACCTTGAGTTCAATATTTACTTTTATCCGTCCCTGAGCTAAATCAAGTACTTCTTCAAGTGTAGGGATTACTGCGCCGTTCCCAAGATCTAAAGCTTTAAGCTCATGAAGTGTCATTTCGGATACAAGACCATCTTGATTTGAAACGCGTTTTACATCATAATCGTGAATGACTACCAGATGTCCATCAGAACTCTCTTGTAAATCAAGCTCGACCATGTCAGCACCTTGATTGATTGCTGACTCAAAAGATTGCAACGTATTTTCTGGAGAGTCTACTGGAGCACCTTTATGACCAATAACCAGGGGTTTTGTCATGATTACAACCTACCAGGACTACTGATTTACAATGCCTCAGAAGGTGTAATGCCAGTCCCACCACAACGAGAACATACGCCATCACCTTCTTCAACTCTCCCCGTGCCTTTACAGTAGTAGCATTCTTCAGCTGGGTGATCCAGTTCTCTATCGAATCCTTTTATCATCGCTCCGCCTACTCCTATTAATATTACTCCAATGAACATGAGGATGAGAGCTAGTAGATAAAATTCCACAATCGGGAGAATGAAAAACATAGAACCGAGGAAAAGAATTGTGCCGATGATAGTCAATATTCCTGCTCTCTGTTTTCGTTCCATTTATTTCACCAGATGCAAGTAGCAAATGGTATGAGGCCGTGAATATGACCCCTTTATAGGTTCCGGATGTTTCCCTTCTATCCAAATTAACTATTTAGAGATGCCACCCTAAGAGATAATAGAACATTGCAACTTAGTTCAGGAAGAACGGGATGTGTGACAATGTCAAAGACGGACATCTTTTCGAAATACTCTCAACTTTATCAGAAAACGACTAATCGCGAGATAGTACCAGAAGGAGTATTTACTAGGCAACTAGCAGATGTTCCAACACATGGGATGGATGTTGGAATCTTCTTCAAACAGAAAGGAATACGAGATCCAAGACAGATATACTATCACAACGAATTACCAGTTTCTGTTGCAAAGAAAGATGGTTTTCTTGAAAGTGCTGAGAGGAATTATCTTAGTCATACTGTGTTGTCTAAATTCAAAGAATTAGATTATCTCAAAGTTGTCATCGCGTCTCAGCGTCAACTCGAATCGACCCATGAACGAGCTGTATTTCTAAAAAATTGCCAGCAGACCATAGATGTTGTTCTACGTAAAGCGAAGAATGTAATTCATTTTGGAGATTTCGCTCCATTTCTTTTCGCACAGAGAGTACGAACACTTGATTGGTTGTTGAGTAAGGATTTGAAACTTGACGAAGTTTCTGCGGAAGCTGCAGCAATACCCTTCAACGTTGCTGCTCCTGAGTATTTACTATTATCGGGAGATAATATCATAGCTGTAAAGGAAAATCCAGTAGTACCTCATGGAGTGTTCTATCTTGTTGGTGGAATAGGATACAATTTTGATACCTCAGTAGGAGCTGTCAATGAAGAGAGAATGTTTAGAACAACTGCTGACCTCAACCCAATGGGTATTGATGCTGCCTATATTGAAACTATGATTTCACAAGTCACTGAAGACTTTCAAACAAACGTTCATTCATTGATATTTAGTGATATTTGGAAAAAGAGCCCTGCGAAACCATTGGGGGTCAATGTGGGTGGAGATATCTTAATCAAACCAGCTGAGGGAAGTGAGATCTGGAATGGAGTATTTGAAGTCTATCTCAAGACTCCTAAAACATAAGAAAGTCAAAAGAATCAATTGCCATTATCACTGCTCGGAATGCAAAAATTCTGAATGTGTATGTAACGTCTGCGATTTCTAGGGAGTGAATTGCATCAGTTAGTAGACTGATTCCAGATGCACCAAATGATGAAATGATTGATGGCAATGATCTTACTATTATTTCGTCAACTCCGTTCCCCGATGCTATCACGATGTCTTTAGCAAGTTCTTCAACGGTTGTATAGACTGGCAATCTTATTGGTACAGCTCCAACATCTGTACCAGCAATTCCCACACGTATCGAATTTGCGAATGGAGTTAGTGAGTAGGTGTAGACAAGATATTCTCCAACATCTCCAGCCATGGCTTCAGCGTATTGAGTACGGTCACTTAGAACTTCTAAAGATGAATCTAGAATCCCTATTACATCAGGAGATATTCCACACACTTCCATGATACTGACATCATTATCAATTAAGTCATCTAAAACAAAACCATCAACGACCATACTAGAATTGATATTATTTGCTTTAACCAGCTCTGACAATGCGAGTACCATGTTTGGGAATTGGGTTGAGTCAATTGCATCCAGTGAACTTCGAACTAGAGTACTGAATCCTTGGAGATTGACACTTCGGGTTTGATTCATCAGCATGTTCCATTCTGTTTTTGAAAGAGTCATATCAAAACTGAATCTGAGATTCTCAGTTGACAACGATAGATTATCGAAAAGAGAGATTGTTTCAAGCAGAGTAGACCAATGATATCCATAATGAATCATTAACAAGCTAGTACTCCCAAGTAAATCTGGATTACTGGCTAGAAGATTATCTTTGTTACCGGAGGAAGTCAAGCGGAAAGGAATATTCTCTGATGAAAGAGTCAATAACCATTCACGAAGTAGTCCAATGGATTCATTGTCATATGCATTTAACCTCAAGTCAACACCAAAACCAACATCCTCTAATTCTTGTAGAAGGGAAGAATCAGGAGTGATATTGACATATGGATATTCAAAATCGCCAAGGGGCATTTCGAGATAGATTATGGAAGTTTCATCCTTTACCACAGACGCGATTGGAATTTCACCCATCAGATATACGGAAACTGGTAACATTAGACCAAGTGAATTCAAAATAATAATCCATGCAACCCCTCTACGACCTATTGACCTAACTGGAGAAGTAGGTCTGAATCGTCCAAGCATAAACACGATAACAATTGCTAGAATATTGAGAACAACTAGAATACTAAAACCTCGAATTAATGGGACAATCATGCCAAAGATAGTAGCTACTATGCACAAGATAATCATTGTAAAAAGCCCTGATCGTGTTTTTAGATAATCAAACAAAAGTTTGGGGAGAAAAACTATCAATGGTAGAATGTAAAATGCAAGGGGAATAGAATCAATCAATGGAACGCCTAGAAGTAACATTCTTGCAGTAATAGAAACCATGGCATAAAGAATCAATATGATATTTAGAGATACTACGAGGGCTGTATAATAATGAAGAATTTTATCAAGTGTTTCATTTGAATTAATTTCTTTACGGATATTTCGCCTAGTCTGGATGACTCCTTCTAATGATAGATTATTTCTCTTAGAATCATTGGAAGAGGTCATGCCTAGTAGATAAAAATAACATCTTATACATCTGATGGTAAATATTGAGATGATTCTTGCGTGGCATTTAAACAATAGTCTTAAACTCATCTTAGAAGCATCAATGTCTTGTGTGAACTGATGTATGAGATTGCAATAGTTGGTGCGGGTCCAGCAGGTGCTACTGCGGCAAGATATCTTGCGAAGCTAGGTCATAAGGTTGCACTTGTTGATAAGGATACATTTCCAAGGGATAAACCATGTGGAGGGGGATTCTCACGTGGCATCATTGATGAGTTCTCATACCTGAAATCTCGTGCAAATGAATTTCTAAAGGGAATTTGTAAAGTCGGTGTTTTACACTCGCCCAACAGACAGATTGAACTCCGAGGTAAAGTGGATATGGCTGTCGCATTAAGATATGATTTTGACAACATACTCTATGAATCAGCTTTAGAAATAGGAGTTACGCCTTATCTTGGAAATCGTGTCAAATCTACATCAGCATTTAGTGATAGAATCGAGTTGAATCTTAGCAGTGGCGAAAGCATTCAAGCCAAAGTTGTGTTTGGGTGTGATGGAGTAGGTAGTATTATCGCTCGCCAATTTGGTCTACATAAACGATGGCCAAGCCAAATGATAACTGCGTGTCGAGTCGCAGAAATTCCAGAAAAGGAAACATACATTGAAGATGTATATAGCACTGACAAAGAATACCACTTCTATGCCAACCTAGGGGGTCTTCCTGGATATGGTTGGATATTCCCAAAGCAAGAAACCATAAATGTTGGTCTAGGAGTTGTCGGTTCACATGCTCAAGGATTACCCAATTTATTCGAGAAGTTCATCAAACTGTTAGAGAGAGATAATCTACTTCCCAAGAATGCAGACCTGTCAGGGGCAAAAGGAGCATTGGTTCCAACAGGAGGAACAATTGAACAAACTGTAACAAATAGATGTGTACTGGTAGGAGATTCCGCAGGAATGGTGAGCCCGCTGACTGGTGGTGGAATACATTATGCAATGCGCGCAGCAAAAATTGCAGCATATGTGGTATCAAATGGGTTGGAATTTGACCAACTGGATTCAGCATATCTCTCTCGATATCAGAAACTGTGGAAATATGATTTCGGAAAAGACTTTGGACCAATGTTACTTGCGCAAAAACTGTTCACTGGAAATTTCACAGACCTGCTATTTGAGATTGGAAAACGAGATCAAGGAATTCAGAGAATGGTTTCAGAAGCCATGGCAGAATCATCAGATAAAGGGATTGATATCCCTAGACTTGTTGCTAGAACCTTATCAGTAATTCTTAGGAGTGCATTCCATCTTTGATAATCGAATTGGAAACTGTCTAATTAAGCGGAAGCAATAAATGCGATACTAAATGTGAGGCAGATATTACAATGTCGTATCAGTAATCGGAGAGATAAACCAAATGGATAGACCTTGGCTGAAACATTATGTTGGCGGCACGCCACATGATATCGAAATTCCTGAGGGGCCTCTTTACGCATATGTAGATAGAGCTGTCAAAGAATTTCCCAACAATGAAGCCCTCTTCTATGAGGGTGTAAGAATAAAATACAAAGAACTAGGAGAACTCATTGACAAGGCTGCATATGGATTTTCTAAGATGGGGGTCAAGAAAGGCGAATCAGTTGCAATAATGCTACCCAATTGCCCTCAATTTATCATAGCATACTATGGAGCGTTAAAGTGTGGTGCCACTGTTACTCCAATTAATCCACTGGCTGTACCAAAAGAGCTGAGGATATACTTGCAGGATACAGGTGCAAAGACAATTGTAACATTGAATTTCTTTTACAAGAATGTAATGGCTGTTCGAGATGAAACAAATCTTGAGAATGTCATTGTCACAGCAGGATGGGACCCAATGAGCAAGATAAAACAGATGCTCGCTCCAAAGACAGTGTACAAGCACGAGATGAAAGATGTACCACCATTGAAAGAGGGCGACCTTTTATGGAATGAGTGGATGGCTGGAAATCTACCTGAACCTCCTTCAGTAGATATTGATCCCTCCAAGGACTTGGCTGTGTATCAATTTACGGGAGGAACAACAGGAGTTCCAAAAGCTGCTATGCTGACACATAACAACCTGAAGGCTAATTGTGAACAATGTGGAGCATGGATGAGCTGGATGGCGACACGAGGTAAAGAGAAATTTGTTGCTGCTTTACCAATGCAACATATTTTCGGTCAGACAGTATCCATGAACTTAGCAATATCGTGGGGAAGTAGTATAATTCTAATCCCAAATGCTAGAGATATCAAGAACCTTTTGAAACGCATCAATGATGAAAAACCCACACAATTTCCAATTGTTGCAACATTGGCGATAGGGATCTACACGCATCCTGATGTTTCCAAATACGACATCACTTCATTAAAACTCTCAATCGCGGGAGCAATGGCTTTACCTCCAGAAGTAACTCGTAGATTTGAGGAAGCTACCGATTCAATGATTCTTGAAGGATACGGCCTTACAGAAGCAAGTCCTGTCACACATGCAAATCCCCTAGATAAAAATGTAAGAAGGATAGGTTCCATAGGACTCGCTTTTCCAAGCACATATTGCAAGATAGTAGACCTTGAGGACAAGAGCAAGGATCTATCATATGGAGAGGTTGGTGAACTTGCTGTCAAGGGGCCTCAAGTAATGCAGGGATATCATAATCGACCAAAAGAAACAGCTGAAGTTCTCAAAGACGGATGGTTATTCACTGGAGATATCGCGAAGATGGATCAAGAAGGCTGGACATACATCGTCGATCGCAAGAAGGACTTGATCAACGCTTCGGGATACAAGGTATGGCCAAATGAGGTAGAAGAAGTCCTCTTTGAACATCCAAAGATCATGGAAGCGGCTGTTATTGGTGTTCCTGATGAAACCAGAGGAGAAACAGTGAAAGCCTTTGTTGTCTTGAAGGAAGGAGAAACCTCTTCTATGGAGGAGATTCGAGCCTTCTGCAAGGAGAAGATGGCAGTCTATAAAGTACCAACAATGGTAGAGTTTGTAGAAACCTTACCCAAGACTCAAGTTGGAAAGGTTCTCCGCAGAGAACTTCGAGATCAGCCTGAGTAGGGTAATGACTGGAGACCCTCAGGGTCTCCTATCTATGTTAAAATAAATGAGATGATGCTAGAAGTTATCGTCGGAAATTGTATTTTTGCTAGTCTCTAGGGTTGAAGGAATCAGTCTCGAGATTCTCAATAAGAGAATGAATCTCAGGACGACCTAGTAGTTTTCTTCTAGCCTCTGATAAGTTGTTAATTACACAGGCAACTCCTACTATATGCGCTCCAAGTTTCTCGACTATTTTTTCAACAGCGAGAACGGACGTTCCTTGGATAAGCCAATCATCTACAATGGCTACCCGATCTCCTGGGTCTATGGAATCAGATACAAGAGCAAGACGTCTATCTGCAAATCTACTTGAAGGCATAAACTCGACAGGTCTACTATAGTCATCAGGTAAGTACGCGATAGATCTAGCAGGTACAATTCCACATCCGAGATAGTATGCAATAGCGCTTCCAAGAGCTAGTCCTCTTTGTTCAATTCCAATCACCTTGTTGGGTTGCACATCGAGGAATGGTTTTGCTAATGTCACCACAGCCTCGTGAAAGATTGTTGGATGCTCCAACAGCCTGCTAATGTCACACACCGCCTGACCAGGCTCTGGCCAGTCCTTAATTACTTCTACATAATCCTTATAGTCAATCTCTGTCATTGTAGGCTCAAGTGTGACTCATCGATAGTAGGTCATAATTCTTTCTGTTTGAATAGCATAACCACGAAACAGTTAAGACCCAAAAATGACCAAACCACACAAACACTCTGGAGATTGGAAGACCTGAGAGTACCGGGTACGACTGTTACAATTGCATTACTACCAGGATTCGTAGAAGTACGAGATAGAGGTTTGATTAAGAAAAAGATTAGAGTGAGAAATAGGTCATTTGAAGAAGTTTTTGATGACTTATCTGTTTATTTCAAATCAATTGGTAAAATACTACCTCCAGGAGTGCTTGAACAATCACTCATAACCATTGGAGTACCTCGCGCAAAGAAGATTATCTCTGAGCAGAAGGAAGTAAAACCAGAAACGACTGAAGAACCCGAAAGTGAAATTGAAGAGGTTACGGAAAGAGATGAGCCTCTTGAAGAACATGAAGAACAACTAGAAGAACATGTTGATATAAAACCGGGAACAGTCACTATCATTGAAGATCAAGACTTACCTGATATCGAAGATGCATTGTCAGCTGTTGAGTCATTAAGTGATTCATTCATGTCATCAACAACAACTCCTCGCAAAGAAAATTCGACAGCTCTTGTGAAGCCTCAGATAAAAATTTCCTTAAAGGGATCAGATGAGATTCAAGCATCTCAGGCATCAACTGCTACAGACCCCAAGCAAGTGATTAGTGAGAAGGAAGAGAGAGAACCAGAACTCCTAATTGAAGAATTAGAAGAGATGATTGCCCAACCTGAAGGAGATGAACCTGAGGTTCCAGTACAGAATGACATTGAGCAACAGGTCTACACTTCAATTGAATCGGAACCCATGCTAGATGATGCGGTTATCGAAGAAGTAATAGAAACCGAAGGACCTGAAGAAGAAGTAACTGGTTCTATTACTCTTGAAGAGGCAACCTCTCCCACAGAGAAAAAGACTCCCTCTCACGCAGTTCGCCCACTTGTTAACGGGAAAGCAGTCATCTTAGGAGAAGCAGGAGTCGGAAAACATAGTCTAATGGATAAAGCTGGATTAAAGATTCAAACTGGACCTGAAATCGATGGTGATCCTAAGGAGTACATTCATTCAGCAATATTTCGACTGGAGGATTACAGAGTCGATATTGACGTTTGGTCATTTGATGATGCGGTTAACGCAAAAGTTTCTCGCAAGGATTTCTATGAGGATGCGAAGGTCATTATTGTTGTCTATGCCGTATCAGATAGGTGGAGCTTCGAGAGTATTGACTTCTGGTTACGAGAAGCTACCGTAAAACAGCTGACTCCACCACCTATCATTCTAGTAGGTAATAAGAAGGATATTCGTGATACAGGAACACCAGACCCATTAGAACCTGCGGTATCAAGCGAAGAAGGATTCAAATTTGCAGAAGCACTCGCTAAGAAATTAGGAATGGGTGACAAACTACATCCAGTAGCATTCATAGAAACGTCCTGTTTAACTGGTGAAGGCACAGAGGATGTATTTCGAACTGCATGTGAATTCTATACAAACACGTTGTAGACAGCTTTACATATCACCGTGTCAAGACATTTGATGGCATACTGGTAAAAGAAATAAGGCTGGGTACTATATTTCCACTGCCAGCTACCCTTGATATACCACCAGAGGACGTTGATTTAAATAACGACAATATATTGCGAAAGCTGCGGTAAAGAAAGAGGACCACTACCTAGTACAAAGACTCTAGAGGATAACTTCGCACTTGACGAGATGAAGAAACTAGGTATCTGCGAGGATTGCTTCAAGAAGAGGTTCAAGATTAGCAGTAAAAAACGCAGCGGCTATGGAGGTACGATTTACGATCTGGAAGAAAAACCGACGCCTCGATTCGGTACAGGTAGTAGAAAACTCTCTTGTCTAAAATGTAACTGGGTTGCTTGGACTGAGGAAGGACTTGCAGCTCATATGAGACAACAACATCCTCAATAGAATCAACTACTTGTTTATTGCAAACTGATCTCTTTCTTTGATAATCTCATGCCCTCTTACTCTAACGCCCTTTACACGAGTTGCAGCACTTTCTAGCATTCCCATTCTATAGACCGCGGTTCTTGGACCAAATCCATGTAACCAGTCAAGTGATGCCATGTCCAGTTTTTTATTGTGTGTGAAATAAAGCTCCAAATCTGATGCTATTGCCTTTGTTCTATCAAACATAGAAACTGCAAATCCTGCACTGGGTGCGGCAAAACCAACAATCACCCAGATTACTATGAAGGGGTCATTGCCAAAGTAATCAAAGAAGAAAATGAAACCAGAGATTATAGGTTGAATCAGAGCGAGAATTACAAGAAATAAAGCAATATGCTGAGTTAAGTCGTCACTTCCTAGATGAGCAACTCCGATGACATCCTGGTCAGGAGGAAAAAGAAAGACCAACACGCTGCCTGATGAAAATCCAACAATTAGCGCAGATGCAATAATCAGTCCTGCGTATCCAAAGGTTCGTGTAACCCATATCTCTGGAAAGCTGATGAACGACTGAAGAATGAGTGCGACGGAAATGACAGCTGCTCCTGTAATGAAGCCCTTCCAACTGAAGAACTCATATTTCATAGTCATTATATCATCAGACATTTGCAACGTTCTCTCTCATACTGTTTTATGAACAGAGAATACACAAATGAAAATAAAACTTTGTCTTATTCAGTAAGATTTCATAAATCAAAGCCTGTACACAAGATAGAACAGTTGAGTAAATGAATAGAATAATATCAAAAAATAGCCACAACACGGAATAGTACGATTATTATGCCTTCCCGTACTTGAAAAGAAACCCTAAAATGGGTATTGTATCGACTCGGTATGAAAAGGATGTTTCGGAGAGGGAATGATTGACTAATGATCTAATTGTCGACCTTGACAACGTGTCCAGAATCTACACCATGGGTGAGATCCAAGTTCCTGCCCTCAAAGGCGTATCACTACAGGTGAAGCGTGGAGAAGCAATCGGAATTATGGGTCCTTCTGGTTCTGGTAAAACAACCTTGTTAAATCTGATAGGTGCTCTTGATAGACCAACAGATGGCAAGGTAATCATAGATAATCTTGATATTACTAAAATGGGTGAAAAGGAGCTAACAGAAGTCCGTAGGAACAAAATTAGCTTCGTGTTTCAATTCTTCAACCTGTTACCAGTGTTATCAGCGTATGAGAATGTGGAGCTTCCACTTCTTATAGGTGGCATGGAAGAGGGTCTAAGAAAAGAGAGAGTGGACCATCTTCTTGAACTTGTAGGTCTCTCCGAACGTGCAGACCATCGCCCGGATGAATTATCGGGCGGCGAACAACAAAGGGTGGCAATTGCAAGAGCATTGGCAAAGCCGCCGGGTACATCCAGCTCTGTTGTTGTCCTTGCGGACGAACCGACAGGAGACCTAGATACGCAAACAGGTGAAGAGATCATGAAGATCCTCATTGACCTCACAAGGGGTGAGGGAGGAACACTACTTGTTGTCACTCATGACCCTGATGTTGGAGAAAAGATGGACAAGGTATACAATATGCGGGATGGCCAGATCGTCAAGGTGACGTGAGGTGCCAGAATGTCTGCGATACCTGTAGGATATGAACCATTGCATGGCCTTCGCAGGAAGAGTGTATCTCTACTTTGCATACTATTAGCATCTGCAATGGCAATGGGTATTCTTGTTTACATTGATTCCTATTCTATTCATGAGTGGGATAATCAGCTGGGACGTGTAGGACCTGTTGCAATGAGTGTTGGTGGACCTAACATTGAGAATTATGTAGATGAAATTCTCAGCCTTCCAGAGGTGCAACAAGCACAGGTGATTGAATATTCTTGGTCATCAGTGAGAAAAGTAGGTCCTATTTCTCCAACTGAGCCATGGATGGATGAAATGTGGGGTAGACTTGCAGCCCCATCTGAAGATTACTATGATGGATTCCCTGATGCATTCCTATTATTGCAAGGGAGATTCCCAGAGAATAATACAGAGATTACTATATCTCAAAATACGATGGATTATCTTGAGGTTTCGTTGGGCGACCAACTCAATTATACATATAACTACGAAACAGACGACTTCAGGATTCTCACAATTGTAGGAATCTTTGCTCAGGAAGAACAGGACTATGGTTCATGGTACTGGTATGAATCACCCATAGCGATTGTATCTTCAAATATCTTGAATCCTCTCGAGAATGATATAGAGGTTGATATCGATGTGGATCGAACTCCTCTAACTCCGTTTAATGCATATGGTTCTCTCTCCTATTGCCTAGGTATTGAGCAATCAATTAGAGAGGTTGATCCTTTTTACGATCATGAAAGAGGCCGCGGCAACTTTTGGGTTGATGACAAGCTTGGGCAATCTGTCAATCAATACCTCTCCTGGCAGATGAATATGAGAATATCACAGCTTCTTCGAGCTGGCGCGGTCCTCATGCTTGTAGGTCTTGTGTTATTCCTTGCAATACGTCATAATGTAAACGAAAGACGATACGAGAACAATATGCTCATGTCGAGAGGTGCATCAAGGGCTAATGTTGAAGGAAGAATTACAAAGGAAGTACTGTGGTTATCACTTGTCGGATCAATTGCAGGACTTGGTGTAGGTATACTGATGAGCAGGTTTGGGCTTGCTGCAACAGGATTCTTCCAATTTGATTTCCTTCTCTTCTTTACTGAGCCATTTCTGATAAGCATTGAATCTCTGATCATATCAATGGTGATTGGTATTCTATTACCATTCGCTACTTGGATGGCGTATCGATTCATATATTCAACAAAAAGAAGAGTCGAAGAGCAGGAGGGTAAACTTCAGAAGGTATCCAAAATTTTAGTCTTCATCAGATGGGATATGATGCTTCTTATCTTATCCACTCTTTTCCTCATTGCTCTTCTCAGCTCAGGACCACTTATTCAATACAATCCTCTGTTCTCAACAATTATTGTATATGTGCCTCTTGCTATATTTGTAGCAATTGGAAGTCTAAGTATCAAAGTATTAAGGAGAGGTGCAAACCCCATCTCCAAAGGAATGACTCGTGTTGTCGGTTTACTTCCATCAATGGTTGGTGTAAGAAGAATTGGGAAGAGTGCATCTTCTGCAGGTCCAGCGGTATTGGTTTTGGTCCTCTCTATGAGTATTGCATGGACATATGCAATCATAGGTGCATCAATGCCAGCTACTAAACTGAATCAAGGCAGATTTGCTTTTGGTGGTGATGTATCATTTCATCTCGGAACCTATCCTACACCTGAATGGACCAACTTCACTACAAAGGTTACCAAGCATGAACTCTGTGTTTCCTCAACAATGGTATCTCTTACTGAAATTCAGCTTTCTGCAGGATATTGGGATTATGTAGATGTAGTTGCCATGGATCCAGAGGAATTTTCTCAAGTAGGGTATGATTACCTTGGAAACCAACTGAATGATTCTGATCTTACACCGTTATTATCCACATTAGCTTCAACACCGTCAGGAGCTATAATTTCTTCTGACATTGCAAGCCAATATGCTCTGAGTACCGGGGATACTTTGAGAGGTTTTGCATTTGGCTATGAAG
>JAEORG010000338.1 GCA_016841005.1 Candidatus Thorarchaeota archaeon
GCTGATAGTGCAGAACCTGATAATGATGCAGGTCATGTTGGTAGAGTAAAATACAATGAGATTAGAGACTTCTTCAATCAAGCAAAGAACAAGACCAAGATATTCGCTCTTCATCATCACCTAATCCCAGTTCCTCACACGGGACGAGAGTTTAATATTGTAGAAGATGCGGGTGATGTTCTTGGCGTACTTGACGGTGCACGATGCTCACTGGTCTTGAATGGACACCGGCATGTTCCATGGATGTGGCGACTGGGCGAGATGATTCTCTTCAATACAGGAACTCTTCTTTCACGCCGGGTTCGAGGGTCGATGACTCAACTCCACACGAGGATTTCGTTGAGCACAGATAAAGTCAGTTTTACACTCTGTCACAAGGATGGGAGTGAACGGCTCTTCGCAGAATCCTTTTTGCGAATGTGATATCTTTTAGCTGTTGGATTTGATAGATCAATAATCAATGAAAATCCAAACAATGTCTACTGATGTCACGTTCGAAAGTGTGATGAATGAACTTACTATGCCACGAACAACGACAATAGAATTCAGAGTTGAGGCTCCTGCCCAAGTAAAGCCCAATATGTTAAGACCATCCTGGACTGTAACTAAATTACCTACCCGCGCAGTGATTTCTCCTTTTACTGCAACAGGTGTTCCCACTGATACCAGACCATCATTGATATCATTAATACTGGTAAGACCAAACAATCCATCGTGCCAGCTGACAACGCCCACCGACACTATCACAACTAAAACAATAACAAGGAGGATCTTTGCGACTGGTTTCCCTTTCTTCTTTTTAGGCATGCTACTCTACCAATATAGATACAATCACTTTGACTAATGAGTCTGACGCCTCAAGAGGCAAACGCTATAGGTCAGAATATTAATCCCAAGAGTGGTTACAATGAATGCGGCTGAAAGATTTGTGAAGGTTTGCGGTGAGATTGGTAATTTCACCGAGAAAATAACTGGAGTCAGCGTTGTTGATGCATATTTTGGTCCAGAGGATATTCATCCAAAGAAGCTAAGCAAAGAGAAAACCGCTCTAGACCTTGTCCATGACATCCATCAGACTTTTGATTCATTGAGAGATGAGGTCGATGATACATTGCGCCTTGAATACATGATGGGTGAGCTACATTCTTTGAATGTAGTCGTTGACTGGCTTGCTGGAAAAGAGATGTCCTATGCCGAGCTTGTTGAAGGCTTGTTTCACATCCCACTCAAGAGGTTCCCTGAATCTGAAATTGACAAGAGCATCCAGATGTTAGAGGAGAGCATTAACGAATTTCCTGGAGATGATTTACTCGACAAAGTCACTAAATTTAGCTCAGAAGGCGAGATAACTGGCGAAGCCCTTCAGAAGCTACTAGAGAATGAGCTACAGAAAAAATCCTTAGAAGTTGGTCGGATGTTCAGAGACCGCATTTTTACAGCTATGGGAGCGTCAGTTCCAGACAATGGCGTTCAATATGAAGCTGTGAGGAACGAACCATGGAGTGGTTACAACTGGTATCAAGGTGGTTTCAAATCTCTCAATCAGTTCAATATAGATACAAAATTCAACAAGGACACCCTGTTGAATGTAATCTACCATGAGTATGAGCATCATGTGTCGAACCTCTGGCATGAAAAAGCGTATCTGAACAGTCAGCACTTGGAACTGTCCATTGTACCACTACATACTGGTCGTTGCGTAATCTCTGAGGGGACAGCTGATACTGCACGGGAATTCTTGCAAGTTGTAGACGATAGCCCAAAATCGACTGTCATCAATCTTCTCTATGTTCTGCGTAGAATGACTGGAATTAACGCCGCAATTATGTTGAATGATGAGGAAGCACCTGAAGAGGAGGCTATCGACTATATGGTCGATAGAGGGCTTAGAACACGTCAATCTGCCCAGCAGTCTCTGAATTTTATTTCACCGAAAACAAAGGATGGTCACCCTAATTTCTTTGCTCCATACATTTACACCTATTTCAAAGGGAGAACTGACTTTGTTCTACCAATGTATCTAAAGGCTGTTAGGAAGGACGTAATTCCTGAGTTCTTCAAGACTGTCTACATGAATCCTTATTCAGGTTCAAGTGTAACATGGAACAAGGCATTCGAATGGATGTAATAGAAAAACAGAGGAAAACAAGTGCCGAGATCAAAGAAACAGAAACCTGGGAATGAGAGAACCAAGAAGTTCGAAACTATCTTCATCATCACCATGGTGGGACTAGTATTTTTCCTTTGGATATTGAGGGAGTTCTTCCAAGCTACAGTCGGGCAATTACTAGCTGTGTTCCTTATTGGCACTTTAGTTGTGATTTCAGTCCTCCGATTATTTGATAGAAGAGCTGCAGAGTATGCAATACATACTCTAGGTAGACCTTAATTTCTAGATTCGGAGATTTCCTTCTTTCATTACAACCAATGTACGTCCATCCGAATAGGTGACTGTTACAGTGGGTTTGTCGACCAGGAAATCTTGATGATTAGCGGAGTTGTTTGCTGACACACCTGGATAGTCCATGTTATTGCCAAAAGCAACATGAATGGCATTTCCTACTTTTTCACTTTCCAGAAACTCTTCTACAACCCTAGCTTTAGGATTGAGTCCAAATGCAAACTCCCCGATTTGTTTAGCCATCTCGTCTGTTGCTTGAGTTTCTTCTACTATTCTTAGTGTTTCTTTGTCCTCACATTCTATATTCACAACTTTCCCATCTATCGCTTCAATTGTGATGGGTCTCTTTAGTGGTCCGACACCGCCTACTGCCATGTCGCAGACTAAAGTCCCTTGCATGGAGGTTTCGACTGGTCCAACTAGTACTTCTCCTGTCGGGAGGTTCATCCACTTCATATCTTTCCAATTTAGAAATGTATCACTAAACCAAGTGCGTCCCTTCACGCTGAAGGTGAAATCAGAACCTGATGGTGATGTGACATGCACCGAATCAACATCCTGAA
>JAEORG010000038.1 GCA_016841005.1 Candidatus Thorarchaeota archaeon
AGGAATGTGAGTGGTAAATCACACAAAAATTATGCTTATAACGGCGATGCACGGATTGCATAAAAATCACCCAACTTTTGACTATGATACTTTATTCCAAGTGGTTGAAGATTTTAAACCAGATTATGTTGGCGTAGAAATTCGACCAGAAGATTTGGGCGCTGAGGATTCATATTTGCTGCAAAATTATCCCTTTGAGATGGTTGAACTTTCTAGGCGATACAAAAGTGACAGGTGCTTCGGTTTCGATTGGTTGGGTGATGATATTGAAGGCGAACCTATTCCTCATAATTACTGGCAAGAGAAGAGTCTGTACAAACGTCTCGAACGGGAACTGGACAAAGATCAGAAGTATCAAAGTGAAGAACTAGATGCTATTCTTTCTAAACAAATTGAGATCTGTAAAACTGCTAACCCGGGTTCATTCAATGATGGAAAATATGATGAGATTAACAAGCGGTATTATCAAATCCTTGACGAAATGCTATGCGACTCTAAATATGAAATAATTACACAAATTCGTAAGCAACGTGATAAAGAAATTAATCGACATATCATTTCTTTTATTCAAGAACATCCTGGCAAACGCATAGCACTGGTAATGGGTGCAAATCATCGTATATTCGTTTTAGAATCTCTAAAATTGAATCTTAAAAAGGAACAATTTGTGAAGGTTCCGAATAGTTACTCCTAATCACAGACATTTGAAAGATACGTCCTTCAAAAAAGAGAGGAAAGGAGTGTGACAGGCACATAGATGTTATTTATTTCTAGATCGCTTTGTATCTTGGAGATAATATTTCCATAGTGGCTCAGGTAGTCTAACTTGTTTGAATTTCGTATGATATTTGAAGATAACTTGACGCACTCTCAATTTCTGTTCAGAATCATCTCGCACCCCAATAGCATCCAATAGCTCACCTATAGGATTGTCACCTTCGAATGTAATCTGATGTGAAAGTTCTTCAACAATGGAATAGGCTTTCTCTGAAGTCAAACTAGATTGTTGCTCAGTCCATATTAGGAAAAAATCAAACAAAGAGGCATTCCATATATTCATCATTAAATCAGCAGCTGGTAGAATCCATTCATCACTTTCTTCAAAGGGGTATAGTACACCAGACCATTCTTTCCTCCTAATGAACTCTTGAACTTCTTTGATGAAGTCTTCCGGAAAATCCTTCTTCTCCCATTGAAATTTCCCTAAGGGGACTAGTATTAATCGTGCCTTCTTCGCAGCCTCTCTTGTATCTTTTTCTTGTTTGACAGTTTCAAAGTACTCTCTTGCTTGTCGGTACATCTTTTCTTTCCATTCAAGTTCTCTTTGTTCTCTATCAAGCTTAGCTTTAATAGAATAGTCAGCTACTGCTTCAGATATCTCTTGATCATCATTTAGTCGCTCCCATGCATCAAGAGATATCTTGTCATCATTTTCGTCTGACATTGTAGTATGCCCAATTGGAGTTTTATTATATTGGATGATTTCAATCTTCCTTGAAAAGAAAAGGGGATGGAAGGAGTGTGACAAGCACACCCTTGCGGGGTTATCATCTAATTGATACCCAATCGCCTACGTGCATCCGAAATCGTGTAGGTCTTATCTAATACTCCTTGGCAAACTGTCATCTCATCATAAAGCTTCAACACTTCAAAGGTATTCCTAAGATTTTGCCAAGTTATTGTATTCTCTGGATCATGCTTAATAGCTTCTTGAAATGCTTTGGATGCCTCTAGTAACTGTTTTGTCTTTATCAGAGCAATTCCGTATTCGTTCCAAGATTCATCAGGGGGATTGATAGTTGTCAGAGCATCTTTGTAATATGGTATGCATTCCTTGTATTTCTTCTGAGAATGCAGGATTTTTGCTAATGTTAGCACTATAACTGCTCTTTGCCGTTGCGTTGCAATACTAAGTTTTTCTGAGTCTCCAAGAGATTTACTATCCCATAATTTGAGAGCCTTCCGTGCATATTTTTCTGCTTCTTTGTGTTTCCCTTGATTATACAGAAGCAGAGCTACATTGCCAGAAGAATCAGGATCATCTTTGCTCCTATTCATCAGAACTAACTGCGTTTCAAGAGATGTATCAGCAAGTAAATTTT
The DNA here is from genome assembly GCA_016841005.1 of Candidatus Thorarchaeota archaeon. The sequence continues at coordinate 2,103 of JAEORG010000038.1, forward strand.
CATCAATATGTTTTACAGAATACTGTGAAGTAGAATCAGTTGATGGCTCTTCTAAATGGACACTTCTCTTTCGAGGCGTTTGCTGAATCTCAACAACGATTTCCTTCGCTCGTTTTACGAGGTCTGATTCTCCTCTAAAACGAATCTGATCAATTAGATCCATTGCCTTTTCCATTTCACCTTCATTGACTAGTTGCGAAAAGTCAGCTATTCCTGGTCTTGTTGACCTATCTATATCACTAATTATCAGGTGAACATTGTTCCAAACATTACTCGTTCTTGGAATCAATGGTGCCACTTGTTTCACTCTTTTCTTGAAACCGTTCAAATTCCCTTTTACAAGATTGAGGAAAGCAAGTCGCCAATAAGCATCAGGATACTTTGGAAATATCTCAATAATATATTCAAAAGTCTTGATTGCCTTATTCTCCAATTTTGACTTTGTTCGGCCAGAAGAATTCTTACCTATTAGCATGTATGTTAATCCAATCAAATCCCATACATCAGCTGAAGACATGTTTCTTTCCATCCATGAATGAAATTCTTCAATCCGATCAAGACTTGGTACAATTGTTGTTCTAGCTAAAATATACGCTAAATCCAAATCAGCATTTTCCTTATTATTTTCCAACGCTAATCCTAATATCGGTATCAAATCCTCTAGGTATTCAGGTTCTCGATGAAGCAAATGAGATACTCTACTAACATAGCCAAACAAAATATCAGTCATGGTTCTCATAGCTTTGTTTTTTGAAGATTCATATATAGAGATATAATCAATAAATTGAGGTTTCTTTGATTTAGTTCTTCTCGAGCTTTCTCTCTGTTGCTGTCTTTGCACTCTTTCTTTTTCTCTTCTACGAGTCCGTTCAGCTTCTTCATTATTTCGTTCTTCAAGAAATTCCTCAACCTCTTTTACGAATTCTTCAGGTAAGTCTTCTTTGAACCATGGATCCTCTCTGAATGGACGTATGACATGCAATGCTTTACTTGCAGCTTCCCGGGGATTCTTTTCGTTCTTTGCTTCTTCGAAGTGTTGTTTAGCTTTCTTGTATCGTTCAATCTTTTCTTCGAGAGCAGCTTCCTTACCTTCTTGTGTAATCTTCTCTAATACTTCAGAATCATCTTCAAGGAATGAGCTCCAAGCATCAAGGTCGATATCGTCTTCCTTCTTTCCTGACATTGTAGCATGCCCAATTGGAATTTTATTATATTGGATGATTTCAATCTTCCTTAGAAAAGAAAAGGGGAGGGAAGGAGTGTGACAAGCACACCCGAGCAGGGTTGTCAGACCCGGTCCGTTCGTTTACGACCGCGCCTTCATCCGCCGCCAGTCACTAACTCCTTCCTGACTAACTCATGGCCCTCATCGTCGACAACGACTAAATGAGCACCACATGATAGTCAGCAGTCATAGCACCGAACCACCATTTCTAGGAGGTTCAGTAGCCCTTCAGGGATTTCTTCAGACATGGTTATTCATTTCCTTTTCGCGTAGTTTTCCTCCTCCTAAGTCTTGACAAGTGGCTCAGGAAGTTTCAGGCTCTCATGGGCTTTGTCCTCAAAGACCTGCTTTGCAGCGACCATGAGGCTCTTTTCGATTCCAGCGATGTTATTGTTGGTTGCGACAATCAGGTTAGCCTTCACTAGCATTCCCTTCTCATCACTCACATAATTGTGGAGAAGTGTTCCGCGGGGAGCTTCCACAATACCAACGCCTTCGCCAGCTCGTGGTTCGACATCTGAAAGCTTGACATCAGTGTTGCAAATATCTGGATCTTCAAGGAGAGTCTTACACCACTCTGCAGCCTGTACTAACTCGACGATTCGAGCATAGTGATAAGCAAAGGTGTGATGTGAAGGTCTTCCAACAAGTTCCCTCATCTCTTTCAAAGCTGCATCAGCAAGTGGTGTAGCCATCTTATCTGCAACATTGCATCGGGCAAGTGTATTAGCCCTCCAGATTCCCTCAGGGTACCCGGCGGGTTTGTGATAAATATGCGTTGCATAACTGTGCTTTGCAACATGTTCACCGTAGTGCTGAGTATAGTCCTTTGGTTCAAAGTCTGCAACTATCTTACCTTCAGTATCCATGACACGCACAGTTCCATCGTAGATATCGAGTACACCTTTGTTGCAAAGTCCAATATAATAGGTCGGAGTGACTGCAACTTTGGTGATTACATCTAGGTATGCATTGACTACTGTCTTAGCAAGGTCAACAGTCTTGTTTATGTTTTCCAACATCTCCGGGACTTTTCCTAAGAAAAGATCACGGTCTTCCTCAGATAATGGGGCAAGTTGACCACCTGGAATTGCAGTAGTAGGATGGACAGCCTTAGCACCGACAGTTTTGATGAGTTCTTGACCAAACTCCATGAGCTTGATAGCTTGCACTGCAACATCTGGAAGATGCTTCAGGACAGCTGCAACATTTCGGACAGCAGGATCAGCAAATGGACCAAATACAAAGTCTGGCGCAGCTAGAGCGTAGAAGTGGATAGCATGACTAGAGAGTTGTTTCGCTTCAATCATGAGTCTTCTTATCTTTACTGCAGCAGGAGGTGGTGTGATACCCCATGCAGCTTCTACTGCCTTTACTGATGCAAGATGATGAGGGATGGGACATATACCACAGATTCGTGGAGCGATTCTTGGAGCCTCCTCCATTGGTCGGCCTTCAAGGAATTTCTCAAAGAATCGGGTGGAGTTCACGTTGAATTGAACATCTTTCACCTTTCCGTCTTTACCTAGCTTCAAAGTGAGCGAGCCGTGTCCTTCCAGTCTTGTAACTGGGTCGATTCTAATTGTCTTTTCTTCTGTCATTTGTGTTTGGCCTCCTCACGTTTGATTCGTATAGAACCAAGGTGACTCGTTGGGTAAGTGAACCGGTTAAAGAGACCTAGAGGATCTGGTACCTGTTCTTTGAGTTCTTCCGGTGATAACGGAGCGTATGTCCCTAGCATAGAAATGGCATTCGCGCCTTGATCTTGCATAATCGGTGGAGGTGGACCAAAACATCCACGACAGGTTGCACCCTTATTGACACATTGTCCTTCACAGAGTCCCCATGTTGCAGAACCTACACAGACATAACCTTGCTCAAGTAAACAACGGTCGGGATCTGCTATTCCTTCATAGGGTCTCAGAATCTTACTTACAGGGGTCTCTTTCTTCTCGCGATTGCAGTAGTGGCAAACTGTATGTGGCTCTAGCTCAATTGGTTCACCATTGAGCAATGCAGTTACTGCAGTGAGAATTAGTTTTGATGTAGGTGGGCATCCAGGAAGATAAATTTCAAAGTCCACTATGGAACTGTTTGGAACAACGACAGGCTCGATTCCTGGTAGATTCTCAGACGGAACTTGCCCTCCAGAGACTGTTTTGTTCTCACGGAACTTGACATCCAAGCATTCTTCGATATCTGAGAAATTAGCAAGACCAGGAATACCTCCAAAGCATGAACAACTTCCAAAAGCAATCAGAGTCTGGCATTTCTGCCGCATGAGTTTTAGTAGATGGACATCTTCCTCAGTCCTTGCCATTCCCTCATAGAGACCTACTGCAATAGACTTGTCAGGATAACTCTCAAGGTGATGCAACTTGAAATCTGCCACGGCTTGCCAGTACTTGATCTCAAGAGCTGGTAACACAGTTGCTAGATTAAGATGAATATCTACAAGACTCTGAAAACAACCCCAACAAGAACTTCCTTGGCCCATTGCAATTGAAACTGGATCAGCCAAGGATTAGGCCTCCTTGAGGACATAGGTCAGTTCTTCGCCTTCTTCACTGGCGATTTCGATTTCGCCCCAACGAAGCATTCCCATCAGATTCCAGAGTACTAGATTCTTCTCGAATCCGACTCTTTCTGAAATCATTGATACTGTAGAAGGACCAGCCTCTAAGACATCGTGGATTGCTTTACGTTGCTTCCGAACATCGCCTCTCTTTTGACTAAAGAAGTCTACAAACATCTTACTCATTTCCATTCACTCCTTATTGGTCCAAGTTTTCTTACTTGCTCAGTGATTGTCTTTACACCATCAGCAAAGATCTGAGCCTCAGATGCTGAAGCCCATTGGAGTCGTACCCTCTTTGGGTTGACACCAGCCTGCTCAATGGCGGTCTCCATTAATGCCCATCTTGCACGTGCTTTTAGATTACCACTCGTGTAGTGACAATCTCCAGGGTGACATCCAGATACCAGAACACCATCAGCCCCCATATCGAGTGCAGCAAGGATGAATTCTGGACTGAGTCGACCAGTGCAGTTCACACGCAGGATTCGTGCATTAGTTGGGTATTGTATTCGTGAGGTCCCCGCAAGATCGGCTCCTGCGTAGCTGCACCAGTTGCAGCAGTAGGCGACGATTCTGGGCTCCCACTCTTTATTTTCCTTTATTACTTCAGTTTCTGAAACGGTCATGTAGAGCCACCTCCCTTGACTTCAGGGGCTGGGCATAGAAATGCCTCAACCATTGTTAGAATTTGATCATCTGTCGAATGGTACATTAGGATAGCAGAACTC
>JAEORG010000339.1 GCA_016841005.1 Candidatus Thorarchaeota archaeon
TATGGGTTTTGAGATTATTGACTATCAGCGCGGACTTGCTCACAAACTGTTTCATTGGTTTACTCTTCGTAAAATAAACTGAATAAACAGCTATATACAAGAATTCGATGCAGTGGTGGACCCAGATCCTCTTCTTACGGTGGATTATGGAAGAGAAAAAAAGACCCAGAGTCATCCAATTCGTATGTGGAGCGTGGGCAGATACAATTCCAAAGTGCAGCCCTTGCTTCGTTCATATACCACAAAAATAGATGCGCGAGCTTATTGGGAAGCTGACAAAGTCATCTTCATGAACGACGCCTATGCGTCACGTTTCTCTGTTAGGAAAAAGCACGGAGTTATAATTCCCAATGGAATCAATCTCAATTTATACAATCCTGTCAAATACGACCGAGCTATGTTGCGTAGAGATTTTGATATGGTAGACAAAACCTTTCAGCCATTGTTACCACTTCAATATATTAACATGATTTCTTAGAAATCGTATTTCAAGAGAGTAATACTGTAATCTATGAAGGAAACTTGTAGATAATTACAAACAAACAGCAGGATGGAGGAAACAGGTGAGATCTATATTAGTGACTGGGGGTTTAGGATTTCTGGGAATCCCCACAGTTAGAATGTTACAAGAAAAAGGGTATGAAGTAACAATCCTGGATATCATAGACTCTAGGCACATTCCAACTGATGTGAGTAAGGATGTCAAGTACATAAAATGTGATCTCGTGACAGATTCTATTGAAGAAACGTTGGGAGAAATAGATTGTGTCATTCATCTTGCAGGTCTTACAAGTGTTCCGGAGTCATTTTCAACTCCTCGAAGATATGAGCAAGTCAATGTAATTGGCACGATAAATCTACTAGAAGCTTGTAATGAAGTCGGCATATCAAGGTTCATTCTAGCATCAACTGCTGCGGTATATGGATTTACAAGGAGTGAAGCAAACGAGGAGAAGCATCTACTTCAACCTCTTTCTCCGTACGGGATTTCAAAGCTCGCAGCAGAAAAATACACACAGGTGCTTTGTGAAAGATATAAAATCCAATCACTCATTTTGCGATTCTTCAATATATATGGACCAAATCAACCACTCAGTCAGAGTGGAATTATCACTGCCTTCATGAAACAAATTCGTGATGGAAAAAATATCACTATTTTCGGTTCTGGGAATCGAACGAGATCGTTTATTCATGTCAGAGATGCAGCAAGAGCGCTTGTTTATGGCTGTGAAGTGAAGAAAATATCTCAGCAGATAATCAACATTTGTGGTGAGAAACCTATACGAGTCAAGGAGCTCGCTCAAACGATATTGGAAATATCTGACACAAATGATATAGAAATCGAATTTACTGAGGCTTTATTTGAGTTGATTCCTCGTAGCCATTGTAGTGGGAAATCTGCATTCAACGCATTGGGTTTTAAACCAGAAATCAGTATTAGAGACGGTTTGAAGGAGATGTGGGAATCATATCGATAATCCAGAGAGTAAAAATTTCCATAGAATGGATTATTAAGAGTGAACTAAGGATTCATAGTTCAGTGATGTGATATTCATGAAGCTCGCTGAGTCATCGGTATTAGTAACTGGTTCTGCAGGGTTCATAGGTAGTCATCTTACTGAAGCATTATTAGAAACAGGAGCACAAGTCAGAGCTTTTGTCAGATATAATTCAGGAGGAAATGTTGGTAATCGAGAATACATCAAACCTTTTCCAGACAACATGGAGTTGTTCTTTGGAGACTTGAAAAATCCAGATGCAGCCTATAAAGCTATGAAAGATATTGACTATGTTTTCAACCTAGCATCACTTGTATCAATTCCTTACTCGTACGTCAATCCGCGAGAATATTTTGATAACAATGTGAATTTCATTCTGAATATCCTTGAATCCGCGAAGCAATTAGACACGAAAGCAGTCATCCAGATATCAACGAGTGAGGTTTATGGTAATGCTGAGCAAATACCAATTCCTGAAACCCATCCACTAAAGGGACAGTCCCCGTATTCAGCAAGTAAGATTGCGGCGGATATGGCAGCAATGAGTTACTATCGTTCTTTTGACTCGCCAGTGGTTATTGTAAGACCATTCAATACGTTCGGTCCAAGACAATCAGAGAGAGCTGTTATTCCAACTATAATTTCTCAGGCACTAAGCAAGAATGTTATTCTTATAGGTGACGTTAGACCAACACGTGATTTCAATTATGTCGAAGATACAGTTAATGGAATAATTACTGCTGCTGAGAAAAGCGACAAATTGTTTGGAGAAGTTCTTAACTTGGGTTCAGGTGTTGAAGTGACTATCAAAGAAGTAGCAGATATAATCATTGAAATTACTGAATCAAATGCGAAAGTCGTCTTTGATGCCATTCGAGTAAGACCCACAAAGAGTGAGGTTCGAAGGTTATGTGCGGATGCGTCTAAAGCCAACAAGCTACTTGGATGGAAGAGTAAGGTTTCGCTTAAAGAAGGTCTTGCCAAGACAATTGAGTGGTTCAAGGAAAATCATAGCGAATACAAACTTACTCAAGGTTATGTATAGGTGAATTGTATGGATATTGCTTATCTCTGTGGTGGAGAAGGAGTACGACTACGGCCTCTGACATACATAGTTCCCAAACCTATGCTACCAATCGGTTCAAAGCCAATTCTTGAGATCAATATACTTAAAGCAAAGGAACAAGGCTTCAAGCGAATTTTTCTTCTTGTAAATTACAAAGCGGAAGTCATTGAGAGTTATTTCGGAAATGGCGAGGATTTTGGTGTTGAGATTAAATACATACATGAAGAAGAACCAAGAGGAACAGCAGGGCCGTTGGTCAATTTACTCACAGAAGTTAATGAACCTCTTGTTGTAATGAATGCGGATATCCTTACTGACCTAGATCTTCCGAAATTAGTAGAATTTCATAAATCAAAAACATGTCAGCTCACTATGGGTTTGAAGAGAATCAGAATGAGTATTCCTTATGGGCTTGTCCAGCTCGACGCCGAAAAGACGTTGAAAAGCATTGAGGAAAAACCTGAAAGAGAGTTCTTGATTAATTCTGGTATCTATGTTGTATCAAGAGAAGCTATTGAAATAATCCCACCATATGGAATGTATCATATGACTGACCTCATTGATGCATTGATAACATCTGGGAAGAGAGTTGCAGGATTTGAGTTCGATAACCAGTGGCGGGATATTGGACGACTTGATGATTATCTCGAAGCTACAAGTATTGCAGAAAACCGATATAACAAATCACTCATAGAATCCTTTGGAATTCGATTCAAGAATAATGATAAATAAATGTCTTTAGGTGAATTCCGTTGGCAGACAGAAAAGTGTGTGTTGCTTTTGGCTCATTGTATCCGTATAGCCCCGGAGGAATAGAAGTTCTTTTTACAAACATCTTTAATCGCATTATAGATGAGAAGAAATGGGACATTGTCGCACTTGCTAGGATACCCAGAAAGCAAAAGCAATCTGTATTCAGTAATCAATTACCGACAATTGGACTACCTTCTTTACGAAGTGCTCCATTTGGAAAGTTATTTGATTTCATATACTTCTCATTTCTAGATTTGATATACTTTGATAAGAGAGTCAGCTCTCTTGCAAGTAGTTACCTAAAAGAATTCGATGTTGTGGTGACACCAGATCCTCTTCTTACTGTGGAGTTATGCAAACGAAAACAGAGGCCCAGAGTTATCCAATTTGTAAGTGGATCTTGGGCAGATACAATTTCCAAAGTTCAGCCTCTGCTTCGTTCTTATACGACAAAAATCGAAGCACGTGCCTATTGGGAAGCTGACAAAGTAATCTTCATGGATGAAACCTACGCGTCACGCTTCAGTGTGAGGAAAGGGCACGGAGTAATAATTCTCAATGGAATCAATCTTAATTTATACAATCCTTACAACTATGACCGTGCAAAGTTGCGTAGACATTTTGACATGGATGGTAAAACTGTAATAGTAACAGTTGCAACTCTCCGAAGAGGTATCAAAGGACATGAATTCCTACTGCAGTCAATACCGTCAATTGTTGAAGATTTCCCTAATTGTCATTTCTATTTGATTGGCACGGGGAATCAAGACTGGTTGAGGAAACTTTCGCATTCATTGGCCATCACAGATAATTTGCACATTCTTGGAGAACGAAACGATATCCCTCAGATTCTTTGTGCTAGTGATGTTTTTGTACTTCCATCATTGTCAGAGGGAACCCCTACTGCCCTTCTTGAAGCCATGGCAATGGAATTGCCTTGCATTGCAACACGAGTTGGTAATATCCCAGGAGTCATGCGAAATAGACAAGAAGGAATCCTGATTGAACCAGCCAAGCCAAGTGAAATTTCAGATGCTATAGCCTACATTCTAGCAAATCCAAACGAAGCTAAAATCCTTGGAGCATCTGCAAGAAAGCGTGTTCAAGAATGCCATAATCTATCCACAACCTCAGAAGCATATGCAGCACTTATCGATGAAGTCTGTAGCTAATAAAGTGAATCTTCCTATTACTTGATTCAAGTCAGATACGACTGAACAACTAAGATAGCCATTGGTTGAAGAAACGCCGATACCTTTAGATTAATGTTGGCTGCTGAGGTTCGCATAATGAATGAATTGCGAGTACTGTATCTATGGAACACTGCAGGCGCTTTATCTCCAGTTGGAGATTGGTTAATTGACCATGGGCACAAAGCAAAGATACTCATGAGGTCGGACTATGACCTCTTTGGCAACACATCCATTTCAAAAGCAGCTCACATGGTTCATTCAGGAAACGAATACTTCGCTGAAACCGTTAAGCAATTGATGATTTTCAATCCAACTCATATTCATATTAATGCCAACCTTCCTTCTCTTGTACTAGCACGGCTTTTACGCCCTTTCACACCAATAGTCTTTCATTATCATGGTGATGAAGTTCGATACCGGTCTACATCCCATCCTGAGATGATTCTTGCTGACAAGGTAATAGTTTCCACACCTGATCTCTGTAGATACGGTGAATGGTACGACCGCCCAGTTGACAAAATGTTTCATTATAGAGGTGGTCGTAAGAAAGGAACTGCTGTGATGTTTTACGCAACCTTCTTCACGAAGGACTTGAGGAAACACGCACAGGAGTGGTGTGACGAGAGAAACATAGAGCTTACAATCATAGAGCGTGAGAAAGGTGAAGGAATCCCATACAATGAGATGCCCAGCTTTCTTTCTAAGTATGAGTATTTCATTGATTTCAAGGGTGTTGGTGATCCTGAAACAATTAGTAGATTGGCAATTGAAGCGATTGCATGTGAATGCAAAGTAGTAAGTGATGCAGATCCATCCAACATTTTAATCAGTTACGACTTTCCTAAACCTGAGAAATACTACGACCTTTATATTTCAATGAAGCAACCAGCATTCTCATTGAAGAGGGCCTTTGCATGTATCAGAGGTCTAGTCAGATGGTTCTCTGGCGAACTGACACGTCTGCCTGTTCCTAGAGATTCAATTTAAGATTAGGGAGCGGCCTTCAAGAATACTTACCTTTAGTCTTGATTATCTCCATCAATGACCAGATGAACGATTTCCCGCTTCCATAAAACTCCTTCACATCAGGGTCATCACAATGCCATTGTCCCTTATTCCGTTCATGGAAATATCCACGCAACATTTGGGTTCCGTGTTTGCGAAGAAGAAGTCTACGAAAAGCTCGAATTAAAACTCCAATAAAGGATCTACCTACATAGTAATTCCTCTGCCCTGCTCGGAACATCCCCTTTGATGATAGTCCAAACGTTGGATTGTCTTGCTTGACAGGAACTCTCCAAATCTTTAGATCATATCCTTTTTTCAGCGTCTTGATGTTTACGAAGGTGTCTGGAGCTAAATCCCAATATGCTTGAATATCCCTAATTATGCTCCAACGAGTTACCTTACAGTCCCCCATAGGAAGTCCAGATTCTCGCGCACCTTCTTCACCAATGACAGTTCCAGCAGATGCACCTATTCTAGGTATTTTCATCATTTGGGAGATAACTCTTGCATAATAATTAGGACATGGTTGCGTTCCAACATCTTGAATGGTGAAAAACTCGATATTAAGATCATCAACTCGTTTGATGATTTCAGGCATGAAACAAGAATATGCACGCCCAATTGTGTTTATATCCCCGACCGTTTTTTCTGGCATCTTCAGAGTCCAAATATCGAATTCAGGGTACTTGGAACTCATAGATTCGATTTCATCAAATGTACCATCGGTTGAGCCATCGTCTATCCAGATCCAGAGTATAGGTTTCTTGGTTTGTAGTTGTAGCCGTTTAAATGCTAATTCTATCTTTGAACGTTCATTCCAAACATTCGTTACCATGATGTAATTTGGAAGTTCAGCTGAGATTAGTTCGCACTCATTTGTGCAAAATTCACAGTGGGTGTGAAAATCAAATAAAGTAGTTCGCTCAGAATTCATCCCATTACTATCTCCAATGACAATCCTATATCTGACCAACACGGAATTATTAATCATTAGGGTTAATGACGATAGTGATTTGAATTATTTATAGAGTGTGCCTATTACTAACTTAACGAAATCCCCTATAGCAACGAGAGCCATTACTCCTATAGTGTTACTATAAACCAAAAGGAATAAGATGTTTCTTTCTTCGAAAACAACAGAGGTCATAACAACGTCCGTTCTATTGACTGATGGATCATTCAAACATACTCTAGCTGCAGTTCGGTCTCTCGGTTGTAAAGGAATTGAAACCACTGTAGTCGATAGTTCATTCTTTGCACAGTCATTTTATTCGAGGAAATGCAACAGACGATATATAGTTCCCACTCCAAGTGTATCACCAAAAAACTACGTTATGACCTTAAAGAAAATCCTTACTAAAAGACATCACGATGTGATATTACCTATTGGGTGGGAGTCTAATTATTACATCTCGATGTATCGACATCTCCTTGAACCATACTCAAAAATCCCGATTGCAGACCATAACAATATGACAATTGCAGCGAATAAAGATAAAACCATGAAATTCGCGGATAAGATAGGAGTCTCAATTCCTTTAACATTCTTTCCTGAAAAACAAGAAGATATTGATCAGATAGTAGACACTCAGAGGTTTCCGTTAGTCATTAAAGGCTCTGTTGATGCTGGTCATGTTTTTTATGCACATTCAAAAGAGGAATTGCTTGACTACTTCAAACGACTTCGAAAATTTCATCCGATAGTACAGGAATATATTCAGGGTTATGGTTGTGGATTCTTTGCTCTCTATGATAGGGGAAAATGTCGAGCGTTCTTTATGCATAGGAGAATTCGTGAGTATCCACTTACTGGAGGACCAAGTACTGCAGCAGAGGCTTACTACTCGAAAGACCTACTTTACCAAGGAAGAAAGCTTCTTGATGCATTAGATTGGAATGGAGTCGCAATGGTTGAATTCAAACATGATGCATCTGATGGAAAATACAAGCTGATGGAAATCAATCCGAAATTTTGGGGGTCTCTTGAGCTTGCAATAGTTTCTGGAGTGGACTTCCCATATCTCACATACAAAATGGCAATGGGTGAAAAATTCGAACCAATAGAGAAATACAACACAAATTCTAAGTTCCGGTGGCCATTTCCTGGAGACCTTCTCCACTATCTGTCAGCAGGTAGGATGTCCAAGTTCATTAAATTGTTTGGAGACCCGAGATACGAGGATGATGTTGTTTTGAGAGATATATGTCCCCTTTCCATGCAACTTGTCTTAACACTGAATTCACTTAGGAAAAGGTGAGGCACGTTGTCTTATCGGTTTGATGTTCACATGCACACTCATTATTCATTCGACTCCCTCATTCGACCAAAGCAACTAGTGAAACGTGCACAGAAACTCAATCTGGATTTGATTGTGGTAACGGACCACAACACAATCAGGGGAGGAATGAAAGTAAAAGAGCTAGCAACAGGATTGATGTTACAAGTCATTGTCGGAGCAGAGATAGCAACAAATCTTGGTGATGTCATAGGATTCTATCTCTCAGAGGAGATCAAGGCAAGAGAGTACTACTCAGTCATAGAGGAGATTCAGAATCAGAATGGAATTGTCTATCTACCTCATCCCTTTTCAACCAGTACAAAGCTGCATCAAATGGATGTCAGTAAAGTTGATGCGATCGAGGTTGTGAATGGGCGGAAACCTCATTGGCAAAATGAAATGGCTAAAGAGCTTGTTGCAGATACTGGTAAAGTAGGAATGGGAGGCAGTGATTCTCACTTACTGTTTGAGTTGGGAAGTGTATACAATCAAACTGAGGTATCATTGACTGATGAAGAATCACTTAGAGAGATTATAAGGACCAAGGATTTTCAGGTCATCCAAATATCTCGACAGCCACGTAATTTACCAATAGTCCGTGCAAATCACTACCTTTCTTGGATTAGAGCTAAAAAATTCCGGAAATTCCTAGACAGAAGTAAATCGATGGTTCAGAGGATTGCAGAAAGAATCAGTTAGATTAACCTACTATTCAAAAGCTATTTAGCAAGAACATCTGGGAAGAAATTGGAGCGCTTGAAAAATGGGCATTGCTCTAAGAATCGATGTTGATAATCCGTTTGGTTATGCGACTTTTTTCAAGAAAGTCTTGAATAGAATGTCATTAGACTATAACATAATCCCGCGATGGAAATCATTAGGCTATTTAGAGCAAGCCAAACAGCTCTGGAATTATCTGGAACAGAAGAGAGTTCCGACAACTTGGTTTTTCAGAAATGCCACAGCTCCAAAGGCAACTGACCTTATGAAGTTCAAAACTGGTCTTCATTCTCTAGCATTGCATGCGGAAAGAACGGATACATTTGAGAACTTCGTAAGGGAAATTACAGAGTGGAGTCACAGATTTGGTGAAAGTCCAAGTGGATTTAGTAAGCATGGCTCTGGGGATATGAAGCTCTCACGAAAACACGTGATGGAATATGATGAGGAAAAATTCTCTGAATTTGGATTGAGCTCCAAACTTAAGTTCTTCATCGGTAATGGATCGGATTACAAAGAATCAATTCAATACAAAGATAGTTTCATCAATTTCCCTTCCGTTGTTTGGTTAGATAATCAGGAATTACACGGTTCAGATTTTTCCTTAGATGATGTAATTACGCATGCCCGAGATAATCCGGTTATTGTTCTACTACATCCGATGTGGTGGTGTACTCGTGGGGATGTGAAAGAATCATTGGTGTATTTGATTGAGAACAGCGAATTTCAAACAGTATCTGAGGTATTAGGAATTAAATAATATCATCATTATATGAGGATGGTCGTAATGGATGCACAATTTCAGATGGTTGATGTTCATTGCCATCTAGAACAGCATGAGTTTAATGATGATAGATATGAAGTAATCAACAAATCGCTCCAACGAGGAATAGCAATAATTAGTTCTGCTATCACAAAAGAAACTTGGGAGTTACTTCTTCAGATTGCATCCCAATATCAGAATGTCTATGCATCGATTGGACTTGACCCTATGCAAACTGCAGACGCACCTGAAGCACTCTCGTTAATTCGAAAACACATTTCTAAAATCGTTTCTATTGGTGAAGTAGGTCTTGATCATTTTCGCGAGAGAGATCATGCGGAGAGGGATAAACAGGAAAAGGTGTTCTGTGAAATGATTCAACTGGCAAGGGAACTAGAGATACCTATCCAAGTACATTCTCGTTCTGCTGGTAAAGCATCACTTGAGGTGTTGGAAAGAAATGATGCTCGAGATGTTCATATGCATGCATTCGATGGAAAAGCCAATCTTGCACGAGTGGCCTCAAATGATTTAGGATATTACTTCTCAATACCAACATCTGTTGTTCGCTCTCCCCAAAAACAAAAGCTTGTAAAAGCAGTAAATATTGAACGTCTTTTAATTGAGACTGATAGTCCTGTTCTTGCTCCTGAAAAGGGAGAACGAAATACTCCGCTAAATCTACCAATTGTGATTCAAGAGATTTCAGCAATTCTTAGAAGAGATGAAGAAGAGCTAAAAGAAATCATTCTTGAGAATACTCTCAGATTGTACAGGAGACTCTAGTGATGATAGTGAATAATGAGATGGAACTTCAATTAGAACAACTTCTGAAAGAACGAACTGGGCCATGTTCAAGAAACGAATTACAGGAGGTCCTAGATTCAACAGATGGTTCTTTTAACGATTACAGGCTTGAACACACACGACGAGTTGTAGAAATGGCCAAGAGATTATCTCAGGAATTAGGAGCAGACACTGGAATAATAACACTTGCTGCTTGGTTGCATGATATAGCAAAACCTGGTTCTACTAGAGTTGAAAATCACAGTGAGAAAAGTGCAGAGATTGCTGGAGAGATTCTAGAGAGAAAAGGATTCGATAAAGAATCAATTCAGAGAGTGAAGGATATAATTCGTAAACATGTTGGTCTTACACGTAGTAAGGAACTCAAACCAATTGAGGCTCAGATATTATGGGAGGCAGATAAATTAGACAAATTAGGACTTTCGGGTTTTATTCAGGCAGTCCTCAATTGGGCAAGAAAGGATGTCGGGAAGACCATGGTTGATATTGCAAAGTACCAGAAAGAATACTTACCACTAGCAAAGAAAATCTCTGAGAGTATGTTCACATCCATTGGAGTTCGAATCGCTCAAGAGAGATATGATCACTTGCTTCAACTTTGCACGATGCTTGAACGTGAAATAATTGACCATCATGGAGTTGAGCTGTCCTATGAGTGATAGAAGCCTTCGAGCAGGAATTCTTGCAATAGGAAATGAAGTCCTTGATGGACATGTACTAGACACCAATTCAAATTGGATGGAGCAGCAATTTATAGCACTTGGAGTTGAGATGAGAAGGGCTGTCACAGTAAGGGACGAAGTTGATGAGATTGGAAAGGGATTGAAGTTCCTCTGCAACGTATGCGATGTTGTAGTGACATCAGGAGGACTTGGACCTACGCATGATGATATGACACTAAATGCAATTGCTGATGCTCTAGGGAGAAAACTCACCGAAGATAAAGAGGCTCTAAAAATTGTAGAGCGCCAGTATAAGATGTTGTACGAGAAAAAAATAGTCGCCACTGAAGAACTTACTGAATCCAGGAGAAAAATGGCGACTATTCCATCTGGAGGGAAAGCACTCGATAATAAAGTTGGAGGGGCACCGGGAGTATATCTTGAGTATGGCGACTCTTCTATATTTTGCCTGCCTGGTGTGCCAAGTGAGTTGAAGTATATTTGGGATAATTCAGTGAAACCATGGATTCTTGAACATATGAGAGGTGCATACTTTGAGGAAATTATAGAATTCGAGGTTATTGATGAGTCAGTTTTTGCTCCATTTATTCGAAATGCGATGGATGAGAACCCTGGTGTATGGATCAAATCAATGCCCAAAAGATATGGAACAACAAGAATAATGCGTGTCTGGGTTTCAGCACGCGGAGATGACAAAACCGAAGTTCAAGAAAAAGTATCTGCTGCAATTTCAACATTAGAACGTGAGACTGGATTGAAAAGACTCAAAGTGGAGTAACAAGTTGCATACTGCCGATAAGTATATCCACTGGTTAAGAACAGAAACTTGAGAGGGTTAAAGCAATGCAGCTTGACTTCCAAATCACACTACAAGATGTCATCGTTTTCTTTATCGCAATACTTTATGCATTGCTTGTTCTAGTCATTGGGGATTTGACTAGAAGAAAATTAAATGTCGGCTCTGATTTTACTAGAAAGATCGTCCATCTTTTTGCCGGAGGAGCTATTTGGACAATACCCTACTACACTCATTCATATGTCGCAACATTTGTCGCATTACTATTTTCCATATTCCTAATTTTCGCGAGCAATGATAGATTTAGTAAATTCTTTTCAGCCATGGCACGTCCAGAAGACATAGAGCATGGAAGTGTAAGGGGACCTTTATGGTACGCAGTATCAGTTACAATCCTTACAGGCATCTTCACATTCCTTCAGCTCGATACTATCTATTTCGTGGCCGCAGCGTCGATACATATGATGATGTTTGGGGATGGAATGTCAGCTCCTATAGGAATGAAATACGGAAAGAACCACACAGTAACAATTCTAGGATCGAAGCGAAGTCTTCATGGATCTCTAGCACTCTTTGTATTCGCCTTTTTTGGAGCTTTGTTAGCATTCTGGTTCTTTGGAATCTATAATTATGGAACTCTTGCTCCAGGTGGCAATATTCTTTGGACACAGATTCTAATTACCGCATTTGTTGGATCACTTGCAGCAACTCTAGTAGAACTTGTTAGTCCTAAAGGCACAGATAACATAACTCTACCATATACCACATGTGCCGTCATGCTAGTTGTTGGAATTATCCTGGGGATTGTAGTAATCTAACGACCAGGTTCAACTACGAGTCGATAATAGTATACTTTACCAGCTGTAGGACTATCTCTCTCAATTCGCACTACCTGGCCAATCTTTGCACCGAGAACTTTTGCTGCAGGGTCTTCACGTGCAATACGGGGTAACTGTGTCTTCTCGATACCGTAGTGATTGGTTACTAGCTGAACTTCTTCAATAGATGCAATAATATGCTTGGGTACTAGTTCATGTCCAAAGAGTTCGAAGGAAGAATATCCACCTTCTACTAATTCTACTCTAGATTGCCTTGCTTGCTTCTTTGCCGCTGGTGTGAATCTTGAACCACCAACAAGCATTCCTTCTTGGGCATTCTGTTCTTCCATTTCTCTAACAAGATCTCGAACGAGAGCGACTCCAACAACCTTAGGAATTTTATAAATCCAGACAACTTTCTTAATGATATCTCCACGATGTTCTCTTTCTGGTAGCATCATATAGCGATTCTCATATTCCAGTAGCTCGTTAACTTTGAATCCTCTCAGGGTCAAGAGGTTACGTGTTTTGATTATAATGTCTGGAAGTTCAACCACAGATATTCACCCAAGTAAGTGACGTGGGTTCCTCTTCTGTCACCATATAAGGCTTGTCAAGTGTATTATATTTGCGAGTTTGATATCTAATCCTCTTTGTATTCACGCATTGGTTGGTTGCAGCAGACTAGAGTCCCAACA
>JAEORG010000340.1 GCA_016841005.1 Candidatus Thorarchaeota archaeon
CTCAAGTGGGGAGCCGCTGAGGAGGCGCTTGCAGTCTTGCACGAGATTGCTCAAGGCAAAGGTTTTGGTGGTGAGCACTTTGGTAAGGGAGTTCACTATCTAAAGGGCTACTTTGGCGATAAATTCGGTGTTGATTGTGACCTCATGCAAGATATAGGAATGGAGCACAAAGGCCTCGAGTACTCAGAATACGTGACTAAGGAGAGTCTTGCACAGCAAGGTGGATATGGTCTCACATTAAAAGGACCACAGCATGACGAGGCATGGCTTATCTTCCTCGATCAGGTTCATAATTATATGCCAACTTTCGAAGACAAGGCAGAGGCTCTGCACTACTTCCCGAACTGGCGAACCTGGTTCGGTTTGAATGGACTTTGTAAACTACCTTGGAACGACGTTGTACCAGCTGATAATTCACAGACCTCAGAACCAGCGAAGGTACCTGGTCATGTTGCCTTCTATGCTCAATTCTTCCAAGCAATGACTGGAAAGCCAACAAAGCCAGAAGACCTCATCCACATGAGTGAGAAGGTCTACAACTTCCAGAGGATATTCAACATTCGACAGGGAAAGGGTCTCAGAATTCATGACTCTTTCATACCCTACCGAAGTGCTGGTCCTGTTACTGATTGGGAGTACGAATCACGAGCAGACCGTTATGACAGCCAACTCAAGGAGATTGATGTGGATATCAGTGGAATGAACACTACTGAGAAGAATAAGAAACTCCGCGAGTATCGAGAAGAACGTTATCGATTGCTCACTGATGCAGCTTACAAACGTCGTGGTTGGACACGAAATGGTGTACCAACCATGGAGAAGATCAAGAAACTAGGGCTCGATTGGATTCCTGAGGTTGTTGATATCGTGAAGAAGTATGAGGGAACTGAACCTCCCAAGGATACACTTCCTGCTACGGATGAAGCTTGGGAATAAGAATTTCAAAAGTGTAGTCTTAAATTAGACTACACTCAATCCTTCTTTTTGATTAATCAAAGGATTATTAACCATTGTTTACTATATATATCAGTTGATAAAAATGAAAACAGTCGGTTATTTTGACGGAACAGACTCAAATCTACTTTCTAAACTTGCAGCCAGTGGTTATTGTACATTGCCAATTGGAAATGAATGGGATAATCATGGAAAAACCGCATCCCATCTCGAACCTGGAGAGGTTCATCTCATAATTACATATCTACACAAATTATTGCCTGCTCGCGAAGTAGTAAAGAAAGCAATCCCAATTCCGATGGATTTACTCTATCCAGCAAAAGCATACCATATTCCTGTACTCGTTGTCGTTCCTGAAGGATTTCAGAAAAAAGCA
This sequence comes from Candidatus Thorarchaeota archaeon, assembly GCA_016841005.1. Next base: position 1,331 of record JAEORG010000340.1, read on the forward strand.
GAGAAGGTCTTAGGAGAGGTAGTGGAATTCATTGAGATTATTGCACCGGATAAGCTTGAAGCGAGAGTTCGTGAGATATTAGATTTCTAATAATTTGACTATTGCTAGATTAACTTTGAACTGAAGCTCTATTAGTGAGCAATAGGACAATATCAAATCTATACGTACACATATAAGACTCGACTTTAGGCACGAACATTGGAGGATCAGCTCCGTGGATGATCAATTGACTTCTGAACGCATTGAAAGAAGAGAATCAATGAAGGGAAAATCGCGATATACTTGGATTGGTGATCTTTCAAAGGAGGTCTTGGATGATCTTGCTGCTTCTGCCCCTAATCTCCAGTTATTGAATATCGCACTCTTCGATGATACATCATTCAATATATCGGATCTGAAAGAACTCAAGGATCTGTTGGGACTAAAGATACTAGAAGGCCCAGAGCTTACACAGATCAACCTTGATGGTATTCAAGAGTTTGATCAATTAACAAGTCTTGAAATCAACATTAATTCGGGAAGCATTGATGAGATTGATCTAACGCCTCTGGCAAATCATCCTGAACTTACTGTTGTGACTATAGCATGTCCAGCCAAGAGGCTCAAGGGACTTGAAGCCTTCAATAGTATTCCAAACTTGCAATCTATCGGATTCTATTCATTGGATGTTCCTGAAATCGACCTCACTGCGCTCTCTTCATGCAGAAATTTAGAAAGCATCTATATGGGAGATCTTGGTCAAGAAAATCCAACTGGCCCCTACAGGATTTCTCTCCCAAAGAACTCCTCTTTGAAAATCGTTGAGCTTTCAGAATGTTATAGCGAAGAGTTGCAGGTTGAGCTAGATTTCTCGTTCTTGCAAGGTCTTGATTCACTCGATAGTTTGGCACTAGTAAATTGTAATCTGACAACTTTTAATTTCAAACAGATTGTATCATTGAAAAGAATAGGAAAAATAGACCTGACAAACAACAAGATAACACATCTTGATCTTACGCCAATCATTGACAAACCGATGTTTACAGAGAGGGCTCTCGGAGAGCCTTCCTTTTCTATTGATGAGGATGTTGTCATTAAGATAGCAAAAAGTAGGGAAAAAGAAGTAATTCACTTCATTAACCTACCAGATAGGATTATTGATGACCATGAAGGCTCTTTTGCTATTGAATACGAGTTTGGACACAAGTGGTTGAAGAATATAATAGATTCACATGATGTTGAGTGGATTTAGATAGTGTAGACTACAATTTACCCACTCTACTCATAATCAATGACATTTATGATTAGAATGATTACTGAACCACTAATTATCATAAAGAGGAAAACGGATGAAAGTAGTTATTCAGGGTGGTGGTCTATTATGAATGACCGCTGCTCATAATTTTCTCCATCAACCCAGTTTCAACTGTGATACCAGGTCCAAATGCCGCAGCAAACACTTTCCCCTTCTTTACAGGATCCTTCAAGATGTCTTCTAATACAAACATGATAGTTGTTGAACTCATGTTTCCATATTCATACATTATTCTATACGAGGAGTCAAGATCCTCTTTTGTGATGTTTAACGCTTCCTGAGCTTTTTCTAGAATAGATCTTCCTCCAGGGTGAATCGCCCAGATATCAATTTCATCCTGACGGATTCCAGAGGATTCAAAGAGTCTATCCATAAGAGGTTTGATGTTTTCCTTCACAATCTTAGGCACATATATTGAGAGTTTCATTAAGAAACCATGGTCTCCAATTCTCCAAGCCATGTCATCCTCTGTATCAGCAGCAAATGCAGTTGCAAATTGTTCCATCCTGTACTTGGTTCCTTTTACATCATCCTTGTGAGCAGAGATGAGCGCTGCAGAGATACCATCAGCAAAGATGGCATTGGAAACAACGATATCAAGAACCTCACTCTGCTGCATGTGAACAGAACAGAGTTCAACATTCACAACAAGAACCCGTGCATCTGGATTAGCTAAACAAATATCACGAGCCATTTTCAATGCCGGAAAAGCACCTTGACACCCCATGAATCCAATGTTAGTTCTGTTTGTACTCGGATTGAGTCCTAGATCCCGAACTAGGTAGAAATCAAGTCCAGGAGCAACGCATCCAGTGCAACTAACAGTAATTACATGTGTGATCTTGCTCTTGTCAAACTCAGGGGTATCATCGAGAAGCTGTTTTGAAGCCTTCAACGTTAACCTCTTAGCTTCTCTTATGTACAAGTCATTTCTTTGAGCAGTAGATGGCTCTGGTAGGAGCTGAGGATTTTTGGGATAGAATGTATATTCAGATGGATCCTTATCATAATCATCAATAACTGAATGACGCTTCTTGATGTGTGTACCCTTATACAAACGGGTTAGAAAGTCCCTCTTCTTTTCTGAATCACCAACAAGATTTAGAAGAAAATCAAGCGCAAACTCCTGTGTGTAGGATTTCTCAGGGACAACTGTTACGATTTTATGAAGGTAAACACTTGAGGTCATCTGATCTCCACCACCATGAGGTAAGATAATTATCAAATATTGAATTAAAATGAGGAAAAGTGTTACTAGTATAAGGGTATCGGAGTCTACATCAGATATGGTAAGTCAAGAGATTTTTGATTGTCAAGTTGTGGAAGGTTAGAAGTATAGATAGAAAGATAGAGTATTTAGTAGGTCCTACTAGTCATATTTCTAATTATGCAAGGAACTGTTGAACAATATGCCATTGGAATTCTATGTGCGATAGCTGCAACGGTAGTATTCGGAATCACTAACGTAATCTACAGAAAGATCGATGAAGAGATTAGTGTCATTGATATCGTTGTCACAAGAATTTGGGTAAGTCTACCAATCGCATATGTTTTTGCAGTAGTATCTTCTGGGACTATATTTTTTACACTTCCACCTGAGTCTCTCGTGCCATTAGCGGTTTCAATGATTCTTGGTATTGTAATTGGAGATACGATGTATTTCTTTAGTCAAGAGCGAATAGGTGTCGGAAGAGCATTTCCTATAGTTATGAGTTATCCACTTCTAGTCTATCTATTAGCTGCGATGTTCTTAGGTGAACCTGTAATTCTTCAGAGAGTAATTGGAGCAATCATCGTTGTTGTAGGAGTCGTAATGGTCGCAAAAGCGGAGTATTCTGATGAAGAAGTGAACTATCCTCGCTGGAAACCTAGAGATAGGAACATCGGACTCTTTCTTGCATTTGTAACCATCGTTGTCTGGTCAGTCAGTGATGTGACTTTTCAATATGGTTTGATTGGAGCAGGAGCTGCTGAAGCTAACTTCTACAGAATGCTTGTTGCTTCAGTCATTTACATACCAATCTTTCTACTTTCACTACGAGGTGGAAGAAGTCTACCGACACGACGTATTTCAGGAATAGCTTTAGTAACTGGTATGTTCTCCATCGGTATTAGCCTGATTGTATACAGTTATGCAATCAAGTACATTGGTGCAACAATCACAGCAGTTCTAATCTCTTCAGCACCTGTAATTACTGCACCACTTTCTGCGTTATATCTCCAGGAAGATGTGAATAGATATGTTGGAATTGGCACTGTACTCACAATTATTGGAATCATTCTAGTTGTTCTAATTATATAAATATCAAGGAAAATCTATATCTCCGTTCACGAGTGCAGATAACATGTAGGAGATTCGTTTCTCGAAAAGAGGCAAGAAGAACAATGCAATATGATCCTTCTTATTTCGGAATTTTCATTTATTCGATTGCTTTAATCCTCATGATTTGCTGTTGTGCATTTGGGAGAAATAAAGAGGAAGAAACTCAAGAATCTTATGAAGAAGACACAACTCAATTACCAAGTTATCTCAAAGCAGAACTTAGTAAAACAACACCAACAAGACAACAGCGAAGATATTACACCCCTGAAACTATGAGAACTACGAAATCAATTTCAGGACTCTCAGCTGCAATCGCAGCAGCTGATGCTAGGATACGTGAACGCTCTGGTAGTACTGTAGTTTCAGAACCATTCTCGCCTGGAAAATCTGTA
>JAEORG010000341.1 GCA_016841005.1 Candidatus Thorarchaeota archaeon
GTTGACGATGAAGAATTAACCACAGAGCTGGCCAAGACATTCTTAGAGAAACATGGATTTGAGGTCGTTATTGCTACAGATGGAGAGGAAGGTCTTGAAATGGCGGAAAACGAGAATCCCGACCTGATTCTACTCGATGTAATGCTTCCTACTATGGATGGTTTTGCTGTTTGCAAACTATTGAAAGATAATGTGAAATTTTCTGACACTCCAATACTGATGTTTACTGCTAGAGGTCTCAGTAGTGATATTGAGAAAGGAGAAACTGTTGGAGCTGATGAGTATATAGTCAAGCCCTTTTCGGGTAAAGCACTAGTTGCTACGATTCGAAAACACCTAGGAATGAGTGAAGAATAAGGAAAGAAGAGTGATAATAACAATGGCTGAAGAACCAAGTGGAAAGGGTTCAATTGGCAACATCATAGATGATTTGCTGACTAAACCTCCTAAGGGGTATGTCTTCATCGTCTTAGCCTCTCAAGACAGTCATTATGACCTCTTCATGCTTACATTGATTCGGAGAGCAATAGAACTCAACCTTTCGACTCTAGAAGTAGTAACTGAGGCTCGTAACAGAGCTCTTATGACAGAGCTTGCAGAGTTACAGAGTAATGGGTTCCAGATAATGGAAGTTGGTTATGGCCAAGAAACACTTGGAATTCATACTTGTTCTCCACACCTCCATGAGATTAACATTCAACTCAGAAGTTTACGGAAAGATATCAGACCAAATTTGATAACTTTTGAAGGCCTTACACCTCTCCTCATCGATTTTTCTGCACGTGATGTCGTTCAGTTCTTCAAAGAATGTGTAGAAGAAAGTATCAAGATTGGTTCAAATGAATTCTATTTGATCCATGCAGAGACTGCAGATTCTGTAACAGTAAATCAGCTCCTCTCACTAGCACAGGGTATTGTGAAATTAGAAACCTCAAAGGGAAAACACTACCTATCTGTGAAGAAAGCAAAAGGAGTTGAACTACCTTACAACGCAATTGAATATGTGCCACAAATGTCGAGTGCAAAACGATCAGATTGGAGAATCATTTGGAATTGGTAGTTTATCCTTTAAGGCTCAAGAATAAATTCCTCATCTTCATCTCTATCATCTTCTTCGCTAGTTGCATCTTTACTTTTACTAATCTGTGTTCCATGTGCTTGAAACAGACTCTCAAATAATCGAATTGTTTCTTTCATGGTTTCTGCCCAGAAATCACGAGAATCACTTTCTGAATCAGCTTCTTGGTGCTTAACAGGATTAATGAGGGATCTAACTCGCTGGCAACTCTTATCATCCCAATTGCACTGATCCATTATTCCTTCGATTTTTCTTATTATCTGACCTCGAAGAGAGGCAAATCTTAGTCTTTCTTCATCAATTTCGTTGATTCGTTTGTTAACCTTTCCCAATTCTATCAAGAGACTCTTTACAGCTGTGACATCAGGTCTAGCCTCAGGAATTATGAAGCCTTTAGGAATTAGAATATGTCCAGCAGTGCCTCTTCTTGTCAAACGAACTGTAAAAACATCAGGAAGGATTGTGGTCTGTAGACCCATTCTAGCATTCAGACGATAGTATACTCTGTCTGGACCAAGTTCACTCTCACCATGGAAACGCTCTACTAGTCCTGCCTCTTCCAGAGCCTCTAGGTTCTTGAAGACACCTCGCTGAGTTAATCCAAGAGCTTTGCTCAATTCATATGGATAACTAGCTCCTTGGGAAAGCAGTTGGAGAATTCTTCTTCTTGTTACATTCCCAAGAGCTTTGAATACCTTATCAAGGTCGCTAGGTCCTTCTTGTGACATTTTTTCTTACCCTTCGAATTGTATGTTTTTCTTTGAGAGTCTATACATAGTCAATCCTATGCCAAAGGCTATACAAGAGAGTCAACCACTCAACATAGAGTCTATCAGGTTCCCAGAGATCCAATCCTGATGTGTCTGTCCATTCTGGATATAGACTATCTTCGTTCACTTGTTTTGTTAGCATGTTTTCTTCTCCAATAGATTTGAGAATATTCTGATTGAAACCATCTCATTGAACAATGGTTGTTACTAATGTACCATTGGTATATTAGAGCATTTAAGCTTTGGGAAGTAGTCGCTTTGCTGGATCGATTTTTTCCTGTAGATCCGTTTCACTTTGAACAGTTTTCGTTGTGGTCTGGCTACGGTATCGTTCCAAGAGTGTATCTCCTTTTTCATAGATTGCTCCTTGTCCGGTGAGAAATCCACTTGATACTCCCTCTTTGGCACTAATTGTTGGCCTCGATGCTTTCATCATTAAATAGCGTAGAAACTCAAGATCTGTGACCTTTTTTCCTTGTTTTCTTTGATATCTCATCTTTTCTTCTTCCCATGTGAGAATATCATGTTCAGTTAATCCTTTGAAGAGTTTATTCTTGAGTTGTGTCATTCCATTCTTTCTCCAGAAGTTAACCTTGGTTAGAATGGTTAGACTATAGCCTCTTGTGATACCGAGGAAATACCAATAGTTGTTGAGAGAATCGAAATATTACGCCAAATTTGTGAAGCTCTCTAGGTATCCATTATTCGCCTTCTTCTTCTTCTGGTTGTGGCTCTTCCTTGGATGTTTTGGGCTTATCTGCTGGAGTAAAGACTGCAACTTTCTCTCCGTTACTTTCAGGTTTGGGAATATGATAGAGACTTTCTGAGGAGGTCTTTCTAAATTGAGTTACAGCAGTCCATGTTGCCGATTTGTCAGCTAATGCTTTGATTCCCTTCACTCGAAACATTACAAATGCAGAAATTACGATGAGTATAATGTTCATTGTTAATAGAAAGAATGAACCGACTCCAACTGCAAGTATGTACCCATTTGTAGTAATGATGCCAAGAACTACCATCATAGCTGCGTTGACTGCTGGTGGCATTAGTGCTGCTGATATCGCGACACCAACTAGAGATGACATGTCTCCCTTGGTGACTGATACAGCTACAGCTGCTCCAGAGAATATTGCTACTCCTACATCCAATGTCGAAAATCCTGCTCTTCTTGTGATTTCTGTTACATTGACAACGGTTCCTAAAGTAGTTCCAACATCAGCAGTTATGGTCTCAAGCATATTTGGTTGAATTAATGGCATAATGATGGCCATTATAGCACCTACAGACAGCGATAACGCAATACCGATAACTTCACTCTTTGTTCCTCTAAAGAATAATGAGCTGTCTCGGACAACGTATCCAAGTGCCATTGCAAGCATAGGACCCATTAGAGGGCTCAAAAGCATAGAGGCAACAATCACTGTTACGTTATTCTGGATTAATCCAAGTCCTGCCATAATCGCAGCAAGAACTATGAACGCCATGTAGTCGAAACTAAGTCCTGATTGTTTCTTAACATTATCATAGATCTCTTCAACAGCTAGAGTTGCTTCTCGTTGGATTTTAGTGTCATTTTCTTTCTCCTCAGCTCCACGAGGAAGAGACGCTTTGAGGTCTAGTATATCAACAAAACCATACTCGACACCCACACCTCTACTTTTCAGTCCCTCAATTGTTTCGTTCACTGAATCATCTGGGATTCTGAACTGCAATACGATGGCGTTATCCGCGTTAAACTTCATGACGTTTTTAACATGTAAACCATCAAGAAGAAAGTCGAATACCGCTTCTGTCTTTTCGTAAGGGACAGTAATCTGTACCTGTTTCACTAAGTCAGCTCCGTGTTGGAGGGACTCCGTTGATATTGCTCTTAAGGATTTCTTCGGAACCATTTTTTAGTCATTGTAATACAGATATTACTATAATTTCGGCATGAGCTACATCGCCACCCTTTTCTTTGCTTCTTTCTTTCATATTTTAGTGACAACAGATGGGTGTCGTTGAGATTCTTGTTGCATGGTTCGCTCTATCTCTGACAGGTGCCTTGGCACCAGGACCTCTATCTGCAGCAGTGGTAATGCAAAGCAGTAAACACGGACGATTGCATGGTATCCTACCGATGGTCGGTCATGCAATTGTTGAGGTTGGTATTATCGCAGCTATCATCCTTAGTGTTCAGGCACTGACACTATCACCTCTGATTATTGATATTATGGTGGGATTCGGAGGGGTTGTCATTGTTCTATTTGGTTTTCTCGCCCTTCGTGATTATAGATACAAAGAAGAACAGGAAACCAAGGAAGATGCAAAGCTGACAGCTTCTTCCCTTATTGAAGCAACCACCCAAGGTGCAGCAGTAAGTCTCCTTAGCCCGTATTTCCTCCTATGGTGGTTTGGTATTGGTCTTGCCAATGTTACACTCCTTGTAGGTACATTACAAGTAGGTGTAGGCACAGTTTTTCTTGCAGGTGTCTTGATTTATGTCACACATGTTTCCACAGATTTCATTTATGGGGCATTTCTAACATTGGGGACTGATGTCGCAACCAAGAAAGCAACCATTGGCGATATCAATTGGATCAGCGTTTTCATTGGAGTAGTGCAGATAGCCTTAGGACTCTGGTTTGTCATACTTGCCATGCCAGGATTAATTGGTGCAATCGTATAATCCCAGAGAACTCATTAGGTAGATTATCGTTTGGATTCTAGGTGATTCTATGGCTAAAATCCTAGTTACTGGCTTCGAGCCCTTTGACGGTTTTA
>JAEORG010000342.1 GCA_016841005.1 Candidatus Thorarchaeota archaeon
AACCTCGAATAATTGTCCACAGTCCCTCTAGAAGTCCGAGATGCTACTTTAGATGACTCACAACAGCTATCTTTAGTTGCAGCTTCTTTTGAATCTTCAGAGGTAGTGTGTTCCTTTTTGTTTTCCTTCATAGGATCACCATAATATTGGTCAACCAATATTGGATGTCCAATAGTATAAAAATCTATCGGATGCCCAATAGAAGATGGATGCTGAAGCATTTGCCGTATGACCGTTGAATTTTCACTAAATATTACCAATATTCTCATTCATGCTGAAAATATATGAGGGAGCGCGTTTACCAACTAATTTGCTTCATGAGGGATTAGGATGTTGTGCAAAGGAAAATCGGTCTTCATGATCATCTTACTCGTATTGCCGTATCTAATCATACCGAGTAATCAAGACATTTTAAACAGAATGTCAGAAAACGGAACGGAACCACAACAAGCGACTTCTGACCAAGTAAACGATATGAAGCCGAATCCCTTTGCATCCAAGAATAATCCCGAAAACCTTGAGAGCAACTTCTATCTGTCTGACCAACTCGGAAATGGAATATTAAACTCCGTAGAAGTGGAACAACGGGGATACTATGCTTCTGGTAATATCAGCGCAAGAACAGATACAGGAGCAAATACTGGCACAGACCTTTATCTTGATACAGTTCGAAACTGGATAGCAGACGAAGCTGAGATTTCCCTTTGGAATCTTGAGAGGCTTTATGCTGTAAATGGAAGTTTTGATGAAGGGATCCCTGGTACAAACGTAAACCCATCAGGGTTAGTAGAGTACTATCCAAACGGTTGGGATGCTAATAGTACAGATACTGCTACATATGATGACGATGTCCAATTAGCAGCCTATGATTCAAGCGGCAGACAATATGTCACTGTTGAGAGTCAGGGTGGGAAAGTAGGGCAGAATGCATTTGGCCATGTTGCAGGAACTAAGATTGTATGGATTCAAAATGTTACTAATACTCCTTACACAGAAGACTTCACCCTCAACTTTGATTACTTTTATCTAAGAGGCCCTCTTGATGGAGCAACAGGTACCGATCCGATCTCCGGAAATTGTAGTATTGCTCTATTCATAGATGGAGTAAACGTATGGAATATGAGTTTACTTCTACTCTCACAACGAGGAGTTTGGCTTGGATCTGGTGATATCCCGATAACAGTATCAGCTGCTCCAAGCAATTTTACATTAGAAATCGGATTAGTGATTGATGAAACTCTGACTCTTGATAAGAGATATGATTATGATGGAGATGCAGAAAATCTACCAGATGGTATAGATAATGCTGCGTACATCACAGTATATCTGGATGACATTTCGTTTATCAAATCGACACCACCTGCTCCAGAAGATGTGGATCTCAAATTTTCAACTGATAGTGTAAATTCATCCTTCACAGGTTCTTCAGGTATGTATTATGCTACTATAGTAAATGCATCCTTCTGGGATACAAGTCCGGTGGCTGTTGAAGTGATTTCAAACGTAAGTGTATCTTTCGAATATGAGGCTCGATTGAAATCTCATCGTTTCACAGATTCAAACTGGAGAACAGATGTTTCGAGTTATGGTGTAGCGTATTCGGTTGAATTTGGAAAAAGTCCGGAGCTTACATTCTATGCGTATGTTGGTTATCTTGGGGACTATGAAGACCCTGAGATGATTATCAGATATCCTAACGATTGGGAAAACTTCACAATTTCAGATCCATTTCTACTTGATATAACGGGTTCATGTACTATCAATAGTGGCAACTTGTCCATACCTAGTTCTCTCCTAGACCGATTGGGATGGTGGCAATTTAAAGTACAGTCTCCAAATTATGGAAAGAATATTGAAATTCAAATCTACGATTCATCTCTGGGCTGGTTATCTAAAACACAGTATCGAGTCGGAAATCTTACTCGACCTAGAATTGAGATTGGTACAGAATCTGAAAGTTTGGGCACTCTATCAGATGTTAACATAACGTGGAGCCTACCAAACAACACAGTATGGTATGAGGAGTCCCTATCTGGAGGAATCGCAGGGATTCTTAACGGATCTTCAAAGACTATTGATAATTCACTTGCAGGGCAATGGCAAATTGGATACCAGTGGTCAAATGGTACGGAAGTTGCATATCTTAATGGGTACTTCGATGTCTATCATGCAAGTGAACTCATTCCTCTGGATAGTGTCATAGGAACAAATGTGGGTGATATCGTTACTGGACGTGTGGAATTTAGGGATGCTGAAAATGGAGATTATTTGATTGAGGATGCTCAAATAATAGGAAACTGGTCTACTTCAAACCTTGTGTTCAACTCAAATCCAACTAGAAAGTGGTGGGAAACAGATTTGGATACTAGTATCGTTGGTGCAGGATTGTTTGTCGTTCAAGTGAATGCCACACTCCCCTATTTTGATAATGCAACTTGTCAATTCTCTATCCTATCAACAAATACTACTAGGTTAACCTCACCAAATTCACCGTGGACATCTGTTGCATGGGAAGATATAGCTGTCCTAACCTTCCACTTTGAGAGATATGATGCGGTGGGAACATCGTGGGTACCTGTGAGTAATAGCAGTGAAGATGTCGTAGCTACGGTCAATTGGACAATTGGTGCTTGGTCAGTAGTCGAAACAGGTGTATCAGGTGTATACGAAATTAGTATAGACACATCTGTAAAACCATCAGCGAACTATTTGCTTAATGTTTCATTTTCAAAACCTGCTCATCAATCGAAACAACTTGTTCTTGCTCTTGTTGTTACACCGCAAACAAGTTCACTTAGCATATATAATGGGTCTTCAACTCAGGTGGATGTTGAGGACAGTATTTTCCTCAAACTCAACTATTCGGATATAGATGGACATGGTATCGATGGTGCGAATCTAATTGTTGACTCAGTGTCACCAAGTTCAGGATTGGTCATCTCTAGTATCAACGCAGTTCCAGGAGAGAGTGGAAATTACTCTGTTATGATAACAGTTACAGGTCTTGGTGTCTACACAATCCGATTTCTTGCTACAAAAGAAGATCATATTTCAGCGACCAGCGTCTTTGTCCTTGTTGTCAGTGATGTTCCAACCTCCTTTAGTGTGACTTCTGGTGACACTGCTGAAATAGGATTGTCAGACACATTCACAGCTACTTATCACTTTGAGATGTTTAATACCACTCCAATAGAAGGAGCTCAATTGACAGTACTGTATTCAGGACCATCTGGTGGGATTACATGGAACACTCCACAAGATGATGGCGTTGGTGACTATTCCATTCAGTTTGATGCCTCGATTTCCGGCGCATATTTGATAACAGTAGCAGCATCAAAACAATACCATCAGAGTGATTCTGTGTCCTTCTTCTTATCTGTAGGTGAAATCACAACATTTCTTGATTCGTTAAATGGTACAGCTCAAACTATTGATTTCGGTACGCCCTACAGACTTGTACTTTCATACTATAATTCCACACTCCACGGACTACCTGGAGCGGATGTTTCTATCGTATCTATTAACCCAAGTACAGGACTCGATACTGGAACCATAATTGATGAGGGATCGGGATTCTATAGTATTATACTCGATCCGAAAGCTGTTGGTATCTATACCTTGGTATTCCAAGCAAATCTTACGAATCACCAGACACAGTTTACCTCGTTCACTCTCAACCTGAATGATATAATAACAGAACTAAATATCACCTCAGGAAATAGTGCTGAGATTGGAATTACTGACACATTTGAAGCAATAATTCACTATGAGAGCTATAATGGAACTGGAGTTGAGAATGCAGTTGTAAACGTTGTATATTCAGGTCCTAGTGGTCTTACTTGGTCGGTGCCAGCTGATGAAGGTTTAGGCAATTATTCAATAATCTTCGATCCTGAATCATCTGGAACTTATCTTATCACTATCAGTGCCACTAAGCAACACTATCAAACTGCTTCGAGTTATTTCTTCCTTCTTGTTGGGGATATTACCACTCACTTAGATATCTTAAACGGATCCGCAAAAACAATCAATTTTGGTGAAACAATTCGATTGGTCCTGTCATATTATAATAATACACCATATGGATTGGAGGGCGCAAATGTAAGTGTTCTATCCATCACACCAAGTACTGGACTATCGACAAGTAGTATTCTTGATGATGGCGGAGGTCTCTATAGTTTAATATTAGATCCACAAGTTGATGATACTTTCACATTGTTATTCAGAGCAAATCTTACGAATCACCAGACACAGTTCACAACATTTACTCTAGTATCAAATCCTGTCCCTACAGAGCTAATTGTTCTGAATTCAACTACATCTTTACAAGTTATCAGTAATTTCTCGCTCTATCTTAGGTACGAGGGAGAGGATACAACAGGTATTAATGGAGCAATCCTTGCAGTACTTAATCCTCCAGAGGGATTGACACTTTCTGACTTTGAGGATATTGGAAGTGGATACTATATACTGTACATTTTCCCAACTCTAACAGGTAGTTACCAGCTGACTATAACTGGTTCAAAACAATTCTATCAGACAGAAAGCACCTCTGTCTATCTTGTTGTTGGCGAAAGAAATTCCCAACTTGAGATCTTAAACGGAACGGCAGGAAATATTGTATTTGGAGAGAATTTTGATCTCTGGTTATCCTATACTAATTCCACAGATTCTGGTTTAGAAAATGCAATTATCTCAATAGTTAGTATCAGTCCTGCAGGTCTGAGTTTCGGTGAAGTACTTGAGATAGGTGAAGGTGTTTACAGCATTCTATTAGATCCAGTAGTTAGTAAGACTTTCTCGATCCTCGTAAAAGCGAATCTGACTAATTTCGAAGTCCAGTTCGCATTATTCACGCTTGTAGTTGAGCCAGTATCAACTGTTCTTAAGGCAGTGAATGCAACAAGATCAATTTCTGTAGACGAGGATTTCGAATTGGTTTTGCGTTTTGAAGATGATAATAATGTTGGACTTGAAGGAGCGGTTATCGAATCACTTACTATGCCTGATGGAATTGTTCTATCAGCATTTATAGAACTTGGTCTTGGATACTACGAGGTTCTACTGAGTCCTACCGCAATAGGAGTCTACAACCTACTATTCCGTGCAAGTCTATCAAATCATCAAAATGCTTCAGCATCGTATTTGATAGAAGCAAGTCGGATTCCTACAGACTTGCGTTTTCTTAATGATATAAGCTCAGGAACATGTTATTATGGTGATGAGCTTGAGATTCATGTTTTCTCTGAGCGCACTGATACCAATCAGAATATATCTCAAGCGATAGTCAATGCTAGCACAAGTAGCTCGGAATTAATTTTCCAATACGAATCTTTTACCCATGGGTATGCAATCATTATCATGGCAAGGACGATTGGAGTTCATGTGATATCTATACAAGCAGGAAAAGAAAATCACAAAACATCACTCAACACATTCACCTTGACAATTCTTGAGATACCCACAGAATTGACATCTGAAAATGTTCCAGAAGAGATTCTCTTCAATCATAGCCATGTTCTAACATTATCGTACTTACTGAGTGCTTCAGGTCAAGGTGTTTCTAATACATCAATAATGATACTTGGATCAAAGGCACAATGGGTGGATATTTTCGAAACTAGTACTGGAGTTTTCAACATCACCATAAAGCCGGATGAGCTCGAAACATTCTCGATAGCATTCCAATTCTCATCTACAGGTTTCGAGACACAATCGGAAACAATAACATTTACTGTAATTAAAGTAATCGTTGGCATCAGGTTAGTTTCTGCAAGAATAATCTCTGAAGGAACTGTACTTCCAATAACCGTCGAACTGTTTGAGAGTTCTTCAGGGATTCCAGTTCAAGGTGCTTTGCTCGAATGCAGATTAGATATTGCATTTGAGCAATCGGTAACACTGTCTGAAGAGGCTCCTGGAAGATACACAGGACAATTATCTGTTCCATTGATTGAAACAGATTCGGATATAGATGTTCAATTTTATTTGACAAAAGAAAATTATCAACTTTCATCAACTCAAAGAATTTCCATCACTGTGAAGACTGATATTCTCATTAAGATGGGTCCTGTTATCACGACTGGAGGGAGTTTAGTCGGGTTGGTTGTTGTATCAGCTGTTGGTCTCAGAGTATCACGAACCAGAAAACGGAAGAGGAATCTGAAGGCGATTAAAATCAAGCAGAGATTTGATGACGTGAAGAACATCATTGGTATTATCATACTTCACAAATCAAGTGGTTTACCTATTTACTCAAGAACTCTAAAAGGTGGATTTGATGAGTCGATGGTTTCTGCATTCATCACAGCTGTTTCTCATTTCAGAAGCGAATTTGGTATGGATGAGAAGCACTGGGACTTTCAAGTCATTCCAATTTCAGATATCATAAGTGCTATCCCAACAAGAAATCTCATCTGTGCCTTCATTACGGCATCTAATGCTTCAAAAGAGCAGTTGGTGAAGATGGAGGCATTTGGTCGTGCTGTAGGTGCAATGTTTGATGAGGCTCTCGCTAGAACACCAACAGAGATACAGGATGACAAGACAGAACAATTGTTCACAACACTCTTCACAGATCTGATGGATGGAGAATTCCTTGCTCCATTTAGAAAACGTGCATCAGTATCATTTCCAAGAAGTATGAAATGCATGAATTACGTTGTAAGAAATATGGATCATCCTGACTTCACACTTGATGAACTTGCGCGTGGAATGGCTATGTGTGGAATTGAAGAGGGGGAGGCGTATCTACAGGTAATGGACGCGATTGACCTCAAGCTCATTGAACCTGTAGATAATCCTTGATGTACGATTGATTGCCTCCTGTCTACCCTCCTTGCAAGGATATGAATACCTCACCAGAGATAAGTTCCTATGAGTTGCATGATGACAGCCTGTGCAAAGACCACAAGTAACAACAGGATGAGTTCCGATTTCGGATACTTCTTTTCTTCTATGAAGTGAAGAGCTGGCATCAATACAAATGGCAGAATGAACATGCAGATTCGAGCTGTCTCGCCCTTCTTCGGGGCTCCAGTTAGAAACAATAGGAATAATGCTACGAATGCAGACATGACCAGTATCGTCATTTCTTTGCGTTCTTTTGAGATTCCATCCGACCTTAGCAGTTGTAACCCTCTATAACAAAAGGCAATAAGAATGGGTCCCAAGAATACGAGAATATCCAGAACATCCTCAATTCTTGTGACTATATATTCTACTGGACTTGCAAGGAGCATAAACCCGTTTGGATTCTCAGAGGCGCTTGCAGTAAGAAAGGCTTCTATGTAATTGAAACCCAATACAACATACAACATGCAATACAGGATTATTATCGCAACCAGAACTGAAACAGGTTTTAGTAGATTCTTCATAAGACGATTCAGCAGGCTTCCAGATTCTGATTCCTCACTAAGGAACGATTTCATTAAATCATTCAACAAGTATGTGAGAGGAATGACTAGGAATAAGAAAGACACAAAGGTACCAACGAAGGTCGTAATAATTGTGCCAATGTAACTTACTCTGTAATCATCATGAAGGTAGAAGTGCAGAGACACGATTGCTAGTGTTGCTACAATCGCATAGATATTTGCAAGATAATAGACCTGAATTGCAGGGAGAAAAGCATAGAGCAACAACCCATAGTTAGTGGTTCGTTCAGAGAAGAAATGTCTGAAGATTGACCTTAGAGCGGATAATGATACAATCGTCGCGATAATCGCTAATCCTAATGCCACACCTGCTGGATCCCCAAATATCGTGTACAGGAGGTAGATTGTAAGGATCGCTCCTGGAGGTTGTGTCACCGCGTGGAGCGAAAGAGTTGGTTGGAGGACATTAAAATTAGAGATGAAATCGAAAACAGAAGTTATCGTTATAGCATCTTGATAGATTTCTGAACCTCCTCCAATTGTACTGACGATACCTATATCCCATCCTTGGATAATATTAGTTAATACTATTGAAAAGAGGCCGACGAGTACGACCGCAACAAATGTAGATGAAACTGAATCATAGTATCGATAGATAACAATGCCTACCGTAAGGAAAATACCACTTGCTATAATAATCTGTAACACAGAGGGTACAGCTAAGACACCCCATATGGGCCAGAAACTAAATATTTGACCCATACCACCTGGACCTTGAACGGGACCCATATCTGCTGGTGGACCATCTTTTCCTCCAGGAGTAGGAGGTTGTATCCCAACTGGTGTTGGAGTCCCACTGAAGAAATGATAGATAAGAATGATTATACCTAAACCAGCTGAAATGATGGCAAAATCCTTGATGTTATTCTTCGAGAAAATCTT
>JAEORG010000343.1 GCA_016841005.1 Candidatus Thorarchaeota archaeon
ACATCACGAACTGGAGCTAACAATGAGTCGATAGTAGTCCTTCCTCTACGTGCTATACTTTCTGGAATTGTCTTATCCAGAATTCTATCAATCTCATCATGGTCCAAATTTGAATTCCTCCTCTACAAGACGTTCATAGTGTACATCGTCACCTTGTTTGACATCTTTTTCAAATTCTACTGAAACAACACCTCGCGTACCGAAGGTCGCCCTAATAATACCAACTACACCGTTTGATATTACCTGAGAACCAACTATTGATTCTGCAACACCCTTACTGGATGCTAATCCTTCAACAAGTGTGTCATCTTCACGGATTCTCTGTACTTTTCCAACTCGTATCTTCCGCTTAGCTAGGATGATATTCTCTGGTATCCCAGTTACATTTCCAGAACCAATAATTCTCATTTGATTTGGCGATAGATCTGTCCGAAGAAGTAATACTTTGGCTTGCTCATCTACAGCTATTGGGCGTTGTAATAATAATGCTGCATCAAAACCACTTGTTTCAACATCATCTATGATGATTCTCCGTTCCTCGCTTGTAACAAAAGGAATAACCTGAGCGGTTATCATTGGCATACCTATTGCCGCACTCACAACCATTCTCTGAGTTATTCTTCCTTTGTAGAGCGGATTGATATCCATATGAATATACAATGCATGCGAAGACCTGATTGTATTTGGTGTTGCAAGATAATCTCCTCGACTAATCTGTTTTGGGTCTGCCTCTGGAGAGTTGATTCCTACTCTATCTCCAGCAGTGGCATCCCTTCGATTTGCACCAAATGTTTGAATCGACCGTATCTTACTTCTCGTTCCTAAAGGGACAAATTCCACTAAATCGTTGGTAGTTAAACTCCCTCGGAGAATAGTCCCTGTGATAACAGTCCCATATCCTTTCACTGTGAATGCATGGTCTATCGGCATCAACACAGGTCCTTCGTTTATTCTCTTTTTAGGTGCTATTACTTTGAGAAGTGCATTACGAAGATTATCAATACCCACTCCTTTTTGCGCAGAAACTGTGACATATTCTACTTTGGAAAAACCAGCTTCAGTAACAATCTTCTTCATTGTTTTTTCTACTTCGACTATCCGTTCATTTTTGACCAAGTCACATTTGGTAATTGCAATCACAATTGAGTCAATGTCCATAGCACGAAGAACAACGAGATGTTCGCCAGTCTGTATTTTTGGCCCCTCATCCGCTGCTACTGTCACGATTGCTGAATCGATGATATTTGCTCCTGCAACAACACTTCTGATGAGGTCTGCATGACCTGGAGCATCGACCAGTGTTACAAGGTACTTTTCAAGAACGAACATTGTAAAACCAAGATCTATTGTAATTCCTCGTTCCTTTGCCTGCGGATGTTTATCTAGTCCTGCAGTTGAAACCTGTTCGCTGATGGCGCGAGCTAATGCAGTCTTTCCATGGTCAATATGACCCATCAGCCCAATGTGAACAGGTACCAAGTTCTCCATAGTTTCCAATACTTCAATGAAAGTTCTAGTCATAAAACCTTCCTAACAATCTAGATAGGAAAGTAGAGTAGTTTAATTGGACGAATGTGGGACAGAGAAATATGGTATCTAGGTCCCTTGAGAAGATGATGCTCATCGCAGTCGGTCTCTCAACTGCAGTAATAATCGGTGTTCCAGTACTACTCTATGCAATTGATACAATGTCGTACACGACTCATCTTCAGGACGCACAAAACGCAGCAAATGACATCTTCGAAGCTGTTGAACAACTGGATACAGGAATAGTGAATTCAACAACCGTTCGAGTCCATATCCCAACAGGAATGCTAATGGATTCGAGTGGTACTTTATTGACAATTTCAGTTCTGATAAATGAGGTAACTACTTCTTGGTCTCATTCATACACGCACCAATTAACAATCAATCCACCAACTGAAGCTGGTCTCTATGATTTACATTTTGAAATGATTTCAAATGTAATCCATATCACATACACATGGATTTCCCTCTGAGATGCTTCTTTACCTCATACAGGTAGCTCTTTCACTCCAGCATAACGTTTTTAATCTGGCCGCAGGTTCTCGCCGATAGCAGCGCTCTAGGCGAGGAATATATCCATGACTGAAGATGCCG
>JAEORG010000344.1 GCA_016841005.1 Candidatus Thorarchaeota archaeon
GAAATCTTTCTAAGTAAGTAATGAGTTGAATTTGTTCTATGTCTAATCTCATTTCAAGAAAGAATCTGTCTCCAGTTTCAGGGTTCTTTGTTATTGTGTTCTACTGTGTTTTCATGTTGATATCATGGGCATTCTATCCGTTAGAATATGCTCCTTGGTCTCATTATCTCAGCAGACTTGGTAACTTCGAATATAGTCCATTTGGGGCCTATTTCTACAATATGGGATGTATATTGACTGGTCTTGCACTAATTCCATTCTTTATCGGACTCTACGTATGGTTTTCTGAAAATGTGATCAAGAAGCTCCTAATTGTTATAGGCCAAGGCCTTGGAGTGAGTTCAGCTATAGCATTGATACTAATTGGAGTATTCTCTGAAAACCTTGGATCTCCACATATGACTGCATCATCTATCTTCTTTCTAATCAACTTCTTCACTCTCATAGTTCTTGGAATTGCGCTTGCTTTCCATAATGAATTTCCGATACTACTCGGGCTCTACGGGATTTTTGTGTCAATTAGCAGTCTACTCATGGCTTTGGTCATTGGAGGTCCTATTACAGAATGGTATACAGTTTTTGCATCTCTTCTGTTTGTTGGATTAGTATCATTGAGGACGCGACAGGTATTTCGTGAGTGATTGAATTCAGAATTTGCTATTTAGAAATTCATATAGCATTAGAGTCTGGTAGGCGAAGCACTATTCATTGAGGGAAATATCATGTCTGAAAATGAAATGATTCTAGAAGAGCTAAGAGAGATTAGAAAGTTGCTTACACCTGAGCCCCCTCCTCCAAAACCAGAGGGATTAATGGATGAGTTCACAACTTTCTTGAAAAAGTACAAAGTTATTGGGTTGGCTGTGGCGTTTATCCTTGCAATATACCTTGGTGCACTTATTCAATCGTTCGTATATGACATCATTATGCCAGTCATTGGATTGATTGTTCCAAGTGCAGATTCTTGGGCAGAAATCTATATACCACTATCAGAAGGTGCTACGTCGGGTATTATGGTTGGATTGTTTGCAGGCAATCTATTGACATTTCTAATCATGGCATTCATTATGTTCTTGTTGGTTAAATTAACAACTCGAATTGGTCTAGAGTAGAGGATGCCAGTAGGCATCCCCTTTTTTGCCTAAAGAAGGCCAAGAACTACACTTACAGCTAATATATCTGCTATCGCATGGGCAAATACTGCTCCCCATATGGAATCTGACTTCTGAACAATATATCCCCATGCTAATCCGAGAATCATGATGAAAATTGTGAACACTACTATTACCTCAGTTCCCGTTGTTTGAAGTATTCCTACATGAAACAGGCCAAACATTACTGATGTCTGAATGAGTGCGAGACGCTCACCGAATAGCTGCTTAAGTTTATCTAAGAAAAGTCCTCTAAAGATTAGTTCCTCCATTAATGCATTTGATAGTGCAAAGAGTAACAACCAAGGAATTGCAATGAGGAAATCGGTGCCTGTCACAGTGACTATTGCACCACCAGAAAGGAGGAAAGCTATGTAGCTTAAAGGTAGTGCATAGACTCCAAGTTTCATGCTTAAGGATAAATATCCTCCTCTCAATTTCATTTCATGTAGATTGTTTCTTACAAATAACCCAAGAACAATGACTGCTACCACTATTGGAAGTACTTCCGCAAACTTTGCTATTGAAATACCTTGAATTGTATCCAGTGATAGACCAGGTATAAGTCTGTACCAAGTTCCAAGAAAATGGGCCGCTAGAAAACCAACTGAAACTGAGAAGAATGCAAAGACAATAGAGAACCAATCATCTCTTCTTGATTTCTTGAGTATGAATAGAGCACCTGCAAGAACTATTGGTACAACTACTTTAACAATCAATCGTGTACCTGAGTCCATGAAGTAGTTATATCCTGCTAATGTATAGACAAGAATACCCACGATGCTCAAGAGTGAAAATGCTATGGCTTTCTTTGCTACAGGCAAATCCTCAAGTGTATCTTCCATTTGATTTAGAACTTGATTCAATTGTGTTTCCTCCAAATTTACATTACAAAATTCAACTCTTAGGATAGTATATAGGGAAGATGATATGCGTAAGATTTGATTGAGATACAATTACAATCATTCATTTGACTGAATTTGGTAGATGAGAGAGATGTCTAAAGAACTCGATGTTGAGAAGTATCGAAAATATTGTGAACCGTCATTACTCAAGTGCGCGACCACTGAAGAACTATCCCCACATGATGATATAATCGGGCAGGAGCGAGCACTTCGTGCACTCAGTTTTGGTCTTGAGATTCGAGATAAGGGATTCAATGTATATGCAGCTGGAGCTCCAGGAACTGGAAAGACAACAACAGTAAGTGCCTTTCTTGAAGACAAAGCAAAAGAACAGAAAATTCCTCCAGATTGGTGCTACGTATATAATTTCCAGAATCCTTCTGAACCCAATGCTATTCGACTTTCTCCTGGATGGGCAAAACAGCTAAAGAGAGACATAGATGATTTAATTGATGCTGCGCGAAAAGTCCTTCCTGAAATTTTTGAGAGTGAAGATTACATATCCAGAAGACAGGCGACAACAAAAGCTATTGAAGTAGAGCGTAATGCGCTTTTCGCACAACTCAATCAATTGGCACAACAGAAAGGATTCATTCTTAGAAGTAGTCCAAGCGGATTACTAGTTATTCCTGTACTTGAAGGTCAACCGCTTAGTGATGAGCAAATAGCTGCGCTTGATCCGAAATCTCTTGAATCAATTAACAAAGCTAGACAAGAATTGGATGTCGAACTTCGAAATGCAATGAGAGAACTACGGAAGATGGAAACTCAGGTGAACTCTCAGCTAGAGAAACTCAATCGTGATGTTGCTCTATTTGCAATTGGGCATATCATCTCAGATCTTGAAACGAGCTACTCGAAGAACGAAGAAGCTGTGAAATACATTGGAGAAGTTCAAGAGAGCATCCTAGGGAATATTGGACGATTTATAGAGGCAAAGGATATTGCTTCAATGACTCCTGAACAAACCTTTGTATTAAATGAATTCTTCAAACAATATCAAGTCAACATCATGGTAAGCAATGATCAGCTCGATGGGGCTCCTGTTGTTGTGGAGTATAATCCAACCTATAGCAATCTGTTTGGGCAGGTTGAGAAAGAAGCAAGATTCGGAGTCTTATCTACAGATTTCACTATGATTCAACCCGGAAGTTTACACAAGGCAAATGGTGGATATCTCATGATTCCTGTCGAGGACCTTGCTAAGACACCAATGTCATATCAGAGTCTGAAGAGAGCACTGAAGAATGAATCTATATCTATTGAGGAGTTTAATCTAGCAACTGGACCACTTGCCGCGAGAGGTTTGAAACCGGAACCGATTGAGCTTCATGTCAAGGTCGTATTAGTAGGAGATACACAAGTATACGATTTACTCTACTCGCAAGATCCAGATTTCAAAGAGTTATTCAAGGTTAAGGCACATTTCGATACTGTAATGGATAGAAGTGAAGAGAATATAGAGAAGTATGCTTCAGCTATGGCTAATGTCTGTATAAGAGAGGGTCTCAAACACCTAGATGCAAAAGCTGCAGCTAAAGTGATTGAGTTTAGCTCAAGATTAGCTGAGGACCAAGAGAAGCTATCAACTAGATTCGCTGATGTTTCGGACATTATACGAGAGGCTACATTTTATGCAACGAAGTCAAAATCTAAAAATGTGATGGCAAAGCACATTGAGAAAGCCATTGAAGAGAAAATATATAGATCAAATCTAATACAAGAACGAATCCAAGAAATGATTGACCGAGGTGTTATTCTGATTGACACCAAAGGTGAAGCGGTAGGACAGGTGAACGCACTAAGTGTCATGCAGTTCGGAGACTTTTCATTTGGTGGTCCTTCACGAATAACTGCAAGTGTATCGATTGGTCGTCAAGGTATTGTTGATATAGAACGGGAATCAGAGCTTGGTGGTAGAATTCATACTAAAGGTGTTATGGTTCTAAGTGGTTACCTCTCACTAATCTTTGCACAAGATAAACCACTAGGTCTCACAGCTAGGCTTGTATTTGAACAGAGTTACTCTGGAGTTGATGGTGATAGCGCATCTAGCACCGAACTCTACGCTTTATTATCAGTTTTATCGGGTATTCCAATAAAACAATCGCTTGCAGTCACAGGCTCAGTAAATCAACAAGGTCAGATACAAGCAATTGGAGGAGTAAACGAAAAGATTGAGGGATTCTATGAGATCTGTAAATTGAAAGGTCTCACTGGAAAACAGGGTGTGATTATACCTGAGAGTAATGTTCAGAACCTGATGCTTAAAGATGAGATTGTTGCTGATGCAAAGAAAGGTAAATTCCATATCTATCCTGTGAAGACAATCAGTGAGGGTATTGAAGGGCTCACAGGTCATGAGGCAGGGCTGAATGGGGAGGGGTCATTTGTTGACGGTTCCGTCTTTGACTTAGCCAATAAGCGCCTTGCTGAGATGACAGAAAAATTGAAAGAATACCCAGGTTTCGATTTAAGATAACTGTCTTAGTCTACTGGAGGTGCTATCTTAACAGTTTCTGATGCACCTTCAGACTTTTTGTACACACGTCTTCTGACCTCTATGATGAGAAGTATGCCCAAAATTCCGAGAGATGCAATTCCAGTATACAGAAGAGGATTGACTTCTCGCATGTCGACCATTACAACATCAGCTACATGAAGATCATCGTTAACAAATACTGAAAGAGTGAAGTTATGGATTCCTCCAGGCAAGTCTGCCAATGAGTGAATAAACATATGTGGCTCTGAAACTTCAACCTCCCATTGTAGTTGGTCATTATGGGTCAACTTGACTTTGACAGTATTAATTGTCCAGATTATCCACGAGAGGAACACAGACTCATTTTCATAGGTTAATACCAAATCAGGATATTCCGTCAATTGCGGTAGTTCGATATCATACGAAACCAAAGTAAGTGGGGATATATCCAAATTTGTGGAAGGACCTGTAATTGTGATATTTGCTGAGCCTTCCTGGTTAAACCAGCAATTACCATACCAGTAATTCTCATCACCCGAGTCGTATGCATCACCCAATCTGTTACCTTGGAAGAAATTTCCTGATATTCGAAATCCTGTGGTCCCGGTGAGCAATATTCCAAAACCTTGATTCTCTTGTAAAATATTCAGGTGGATTATTAAATCGCCTGAATCAAGTATTATCATTCCATTGCCATTGTATCGCTCTCTTCCCCCCGTTCCATATATTATATTCTTCTCAATTGTTATTGTTTGCGAATTACTGATCTGAATTCCTCCTTCAGAACTGAAGTATATTTGGTTGTTTTTGATTTCGAGTAAACTACCACTTGTAAAATTTAATCCAAATTTTGCATTGAAGATTGAATTACTGTCTATTGACAAATTTGACAAAACCTCAATAACAATTCCATCTAAATTACAATCAATTTGATTGAAAGATAACTTTGAGTCAAAAATAAACATACCACGAATCCCAGAGTCACTAGTTGTGAAGGTGTTGTTTGTTATCTCTGCGTTTCCTACCCGAGCAATGTGGATCCCATCGCCTATACCACTGTTCACCGTATTTCGCGCAAACTCAAGGTTCTGAATATTATTCAATTCAAT
The DNA here is from genome assembly GCA_016841005.1 of Candidatus Thorarchaeota archaeon. The sequence continues at coordinate 5,648 of JAEORG010000344.1, forward strand.
AACACAATTTGTGAAGAAACTGTCAAGAATTATATAATTCCCAAACGCACTAAAATAGATTCTAGAATCAACGAAAACAGAACTTACAATCCAAATTTCGCTTGACGTTATAATTTCAAATGAACTATTTCCTTCGAAAGATATCTGATTAAAATAGACGCTCACTGAATCATAAATCTGTATACCATTCTTAATTCCATCTATAATGATAATATCAGAAATAAACAGATCATTACTATCAAAGATATCAAGACTAAAAAGTTCTGTATATTGCGCCATTATAATCGATGAACAGTAGGCTATTACAACTTGTCCGAATGCACTAGGATCAATGTTTGCGTTGTTTATGTTGTAAAAATAGCCAAACAAAGTGCTGTTTACATATACATCATTGAAAGTGTTCAGCCAATAAGATGGTAAACTTCCTGAAAATTGAACCGGGTACACAATTTGAAGGTTAAGGAACTGACAACCTGATGATTGACTGACATAAAGTTCGGTCATATTAGAATTTACGAATTTAGAGTTAAAGGACCAAAAGACAACTAAATTATCGATGTCTGAATTAAAGACTGATACATTCGATGATTGCCAAATATCTAACGCATTTTCGAACATCATTGCACTCACTATACAAATGTTCGAAGATTCACGGATATTTACGCCATACCAAGACCTATTCATCGAAAAGTTACTCATTTCGATATTTTGAGAATCAGCAATATTGATGCTAGAGTAGATATTGTCTGTAATAGATATTTTATCAAAATTACAAGAATCGGAAAATCGGATATCTAAGGAAAAAAGTTCAGACAGCACTGAAGAAGGTTTAGACGTTACATTCTGACAAGAAATGATAAACACTTGGTAGTACTTGCTCATGTTGATAGCGATTGAATTGGTATTAAGGAAGTAACCGATTTCTTCTCCATTGTTTGTCACATTGGAAATAATGTGAGAGTAGTAACCCAAATGATCTCCTAAGATTTTCAATGATGAATTCAAGAGATTACAGTCCTGTACCAGACAATTCTCAGAAGAATCAAGGGTGATTTGTCCATGTACTTTAGATATGAAGGTACATTGTATGATAGCACAAATTTCAGAATCTACTATGTTTACTTGTTCCAATTCTGCAACGATAGAGCTATTGCGTAGAGTGCAGAATGAACTCAGGTAAATTTGTACTGCCCTCAACCTACCTGTGATTGACGAATTGAGAATCTCAATATAAGAAGACTCCAAAACCATAATTCCAATTGATGGGTTGCCAGTCGATAAATACGAAATTGAAACTCTATTTGATTCGGAAAGATAAAAACTCTCTGTGTTGTTGTACACACTGGTGCTGTTGAAAACTGTAATCTCTATATCTTCTGAATCACTGCACTGAAAGTCAGCTCCACCGTTTGAATTTCTCTCAACATCAATGTCCTCGAATACGCAATTTACCGCATTTGATAATATGATACAATCGAATGTATCCACGAAATTGCTTCGACTAACTGAGCTATTTGTCAGATAATTCCATTCAATACCTATCCCCAAATCAATGAAGGTACAATTTTCAATTCTTGCATTGTCAACTAGAATGAATCTTATTCCCGTTCCTCCACCACTTAGTGTACAATTCCGTATAATGAAGTAAGCAACTGTTCCAATAATTGAGATACAAAATCCCGCAGATACAATTTGCATATCTTCAATGACATATGGATTGGATTCTGTTCCATCTCCTGGGAGCCCCAAAGAGGAAAATCCACTATCAGTATTGATGTAAATAATCGGATCCATTCCCTGAGAGGCAATTGGATTGATGATTGGTATACTTGATTTCTCATAATCTGAAGATGATGTTGCAGCTGGTATGATTGGAAATAGAACAATGAAAAGTATGAATACTAACACTCGCTGCATATCCATATCCTCTCATCATTGAAAATAATCTGCTCTTTTAACTTTCCATTTCTACAACCTATAAGAATGCGAAATTTACATACCGTAGCATACATGACGTTTCTTTATGTAGGATAATGTATACATCAAAACCCCGAGGGACCCATATGTCCGACGTGAAACAAACCACTGAGTGGTTAAAACAAATTATGGATGTAGTCCATGATGGCATGATTGTCATCCAGGATGAAGAGATCGTAATCGTCAATGAACTTTTTGCTAACATGATTGGATATGATGAAGATACTCTTATGGATATGGACTTCGAAGACCTTGTAGATCCGTTATCACGTCGACAAAATAAAGAGGTCATCGAGGCTTTAATCTTTGGAGAGGACCCAACAAAATTCAGTACAAGGCTAAAATCAAAAGATGGGAGAATTGTACATTGTGAGATCAATCCTACCGTTATCAGCATGGGTAATGGTCCTGTGGTCCTCGCAGCTGTTCGTGACGTTTCTAGACAAATAGAGCTTGAGGAGGCAGTAATCCATCTAGAACAAAGATTTGCATCGTTATATGACCTCTCTCCTGTGGCTTATATCACACTGAATAGTGAGGGAGTAATCAATCAAGTAAACCAGGCAACAGAAGAACTTCTTGGATGCAGTGCTGATGGAATTATTGGAAGACCATTTGGCGACTTCCTAGCTAAGAGAAAAGATGAGGAATATGACCCTAGTGCTGCAATCATAAATGAAGTGATGAGAGGTAAGAATGTCGAAGGAATAGAGCTTGAACTTACTGATTGTGAAGATCGATCTGTGTGGGTCAGTGTTTCTTCTCGGTCTCTTAATCCAGAATCCGAACGACCAACTGAGATTGGTCTAACTGCTGTGCAAATTACACGCAGAAAACGTGCAGAAGAACGATTGAGAGAAGAAAGTGAACGTGCTAATCTATACTTCGACCTGATGACAAGTGACTTGAATATCATCCTGCAGAGTGTGCTTTTTGCTTTAGAAGACTTGAAACTATCACTGCAGATGACAGAACGCGAATTAGGCTTAGTCAATAACTCGGCATGGAACTTGAGGAGGGCTGCAAGATTAATAGTTAACATGGGTGTATTGCTATCCCTAGGTCGAGCTCCACCTGAATCAGGGAGTGTCAACCTTCGCTCACATATTAGAAGAGCAGTTTTAGAAGTTGAACGTGATTTCGAAGGAAAGAAGTTGGAATTCCAATCAAATATTCCCGAAAAAGGTTATGAAGTAAAGGGGCATGCTTTCTTACACAATGTTTTCTTCAATATACTACACAATGCAATGACATATGATGAGAAAGATCCAGTCGAAATAACCGTGAAGGTTGATCCTCAAGATTATGATCGAGAGGTGAGGATTGAGTTCGAGGATCAAGGTCCTGGAATAACTGAAACTCAAAAACAATATATCTTTCGAAGAACTCCTGATGCAGATAGTGCTGTTGTAGGAAAAGGTCTTGGGTTAACTGTAGCTGATAGATATATCACTCATTTAGGTGGAAGGATTTGGGTTGAGGACAGAGTAAAAGGCGATCCCTCAAAAGGTAGTAAATTTGTTGTTGTATTACCTCTCTGGAAAGAAACACTAGAACTACCCACCATCACATTTTACAAATCTGACCATTGTGTTTTTTGTGGACCGGTCTTTGACACACTCTCTTCGATTCTTGATGAGATGGGCATAGGACGTTCTGCAATCAACATTATCAATATTGATGACCCTGCATCGGGTTTCACTGAGGACGATTTACCAGCTCTACCAACAATAGAGATGGGTGGACAACAATTAACTGGTTTCTTATCCGAGGAGGATCTGAGGGTCGGAGTAATGCAGTTGCTTATGACTAGCGCAAGATAAACGACGTACATTCTAATACTGAAACGCCTTTCAAGCTCTGCTTGCTTGAGGTTGATGAAGGCTTGGGAATACATTTGGAGAAAACGCCCGATCTAATGGAAGTCTTGATTCTAGCAGTTACTGTATATGTCGCAACATACATGCTCTATGTATCATTTTCTGGACAGATTTGGAATTATGTTTCTCCACAAATAGTGGCAATATCTCTGACACTTCTGATTGCAGCAGTACTAGCGACGTCGAGTATGATATTCACCCATACCCTGATTCATTTTTCTCGGAAAAAGTCCATCCGATACTTGGTTCTCTTGTTGATGGCATTTGATGCAATTATCGTATGTATCATGTTTCTAATTTCTCATCCATCATTTGAATTATGGTCTCCGTTTGCTGACAGAAACCGAAATCGTTCAGTCGCTATTGCTTGGGGCATGATGCTGATGATAGGGAGTCTTGCAGGTTCATTCTCAGGAGAATCACCTGCATCATTGCGAATTGAATTAATTGGTGTTATTACCGGGTTCATCATTTACCCTTCCATCTGCTTGTGGATGATATTAAGTCCAGAACCAGTTTTTATCTCAACAGAGCCCTCAGGAGGGCTTAGTGGATTGACACCTACGGGTTGGATTATGATTCTGGTACTCGGTTTTTTCATGTCTGTTTCGTTCTTCAAATATCTAAGAGAATGGATCAGAAACCGTGACAGAGAGATCATTGCACTAACATCATCAATGTACTTCTGGCTGTTCGCTTTGGTTATCGTAGTAATCTTAGAGAATCCGTTCCAGTTTGCTGAAATCATATGGGTAGGCTCTGTAACTGCAGGATTTTCGTTAATTGCGATTGCTATGTTATCTACCGTTATAATTGAACCTCGGAGAGAACTTGAAAGAACAGTCAAGAAACGAACAGAAGAGTTATCGATTTCAAGAAAGGAGAGCGAGTTTTACTTGGGAATGTGGACTCATAAGATGGGGAATCTATTACAAGGGTTATTGGTTTACCTTGATCTTCTGTCAACACCCGAAATCGATGATGAAAGAGTCACAGATCATCGTCGTTCAGCTATGGAAATTGCTAGAGAGGCAACACTACTAAACACACAAGTGACTATGCTTTCGCAGGCAAGTGATTCTGAACACATTGAATACAAACCAATCTCTCTTGCAAGTATAATATCAAGTGCTATGGATAAATCATCCAAGCTACTAAATCCCGAGTCCTTTAGGGTGAATTTCAGAACTCTAAGCGATGTCCAAGTGATGGGTGATAAAATGTTGGATGTCGCGATTCTAAGTATTTTATCTTTCTTTGTAAAGGCTAGATTGCATGAGGAACTGAATATCACGATTTGGTATGAACAAAAGGCAGAACTAGTAAATACTTATATCGAATGTGTTGGTCGAGAAATTCCAAAGGCAATTCAAGAATTCTTAGAAGTACATAAAGTTCCTCCCACTCCATCAATTGAACTTGATGTTTATGTTTCTCGGACCATTGTTGAACTCTTTGATGGTAGCATCTCTTACGAACATATTGCTAATGATCGAATTAATCGAATAACATTGACCCTTAATGCAGGAAACTGATATGGATTGATTTGTTTGAGTCTCGATTAATTACATATCTTCACGGAAAGAAACATAGAGAAAGAAAAATAACCAAAGATGAAAATATTGCCAATTATGACAGTCGAAGGTTATCCAAATTGGTCTCGGGGATTGGATGTCATTGTTGGGATAACCCTGCTTCTTGTAGGTGCATGGATTTTCATCTATGTAGAGGTGGTAACTGATATAGTACTGAATATTTTCGCATTTGCTGTTCTTCTCATGGGAGGTACTAGAATTATCAAGGGCATGAAGTTGGAAACAATACCTAATAGATTACGAGTCCTCAACATTCTATTCGGAATTATTATGATTCTCCTTAGCTTTACCGTCTTCTTCTATCCTTCGCTCGGTCAAGTTCTTCTAATTCGAATTCTGACAACTGGATTCGTGCTAATAGGTATTATTAGACTTTGGAGCGGACTCACGAGGACTGATATTCCTGGATGGGCAAAAGCAGCTCAAAGTATTGGTGGACTGCTGATACTTGGATTAGGTATTGTGATCTTCGTCATTCCAATAGCTGTATTCAATCTGCTCGTGCTCATAGTATCTGTTGCTATCCTTGTAAATGGAGCTATACGCATCGTGAATGGTGTCACAGGAAAGATACGTTAAAGTGGAAGTAGGATGAGATCCTATTAATTTAGCCACGATAGGAGCTTCTCTCAATTATACTACCATTCAATTGGTTCGAGGTCTAACAGACGCAATCGTTCTTCGCGTCTTTTCTTTGCTAGATTTGCTCTAGACTTCTCTTCTTCATCACGTAGCTCTAAGCGGGGAACTTCTATTGGGTGCCCATCAGAATCTACTGCAACATATGTTAAAAATGCTCTACAAGTTTTTCTTCTCTCACCCGAAATCGGATTCTCAGATGTGACACGTACTTCTATCTCCATCGATGTTTTACCTACGTAGTTAACCCAACTCTCCAAGTTGACGATATCTCTTTGTCTTATCGGATTAAGAAAGTTCAAAGAGTCGATTGAAGCAGTAACGACTCCACTTCTACAATGACGTTTTGCAACAATTCCGGCAATTGCGTCAATCCAATCCAGTAGTCTTCCACCATAGAGTGTACCATGGTTGTTAACATCGTTAGGAAAGACAATCTCTGTCATCGTTGTCCTTGAGTCTTCTACTGTCTTTGACAATACATCACTTCCATTTCGGAATAATAGAAGTACAATTTCTCCTTTTGCATTACTGAGCGATATCTGCGTGGTCAGAGAAACATCAAATCCAATGAATCCTTCTGAAATATCCCAAGAGAATTAGTGCGATAAGAAGCATTACAAGTAGGATTATCGGATAACCATATTCCCAATGAAGTTCAGGACCCATGGGAACAAAATTCATTCCATATATAGAGGCGATAAATGTTATAGGTATGAATATTGTTGAGATGACTGTCAGAATCTTCATGATGTCATTCATTCTATTGTTGAGATTTGTTAGATAAATATCAAGCATGGTTGTAAGAGAATCTTTGAATGTCTCCACATAATCTGTAGCTCTGATTACATGATCATATAAGTCTCTGAGATATATTTCAGTTTCAGTTTGAATAAGAGTTGCCTCATCCCTATTCAAACGAAACACGACTTCTCGTAATGGCCACAGGAATTTTCTCAAAACAAGGAGGTCTCTTTTGAGGTCATATATAGAAGAAAGGAGTTTTTCTGAAAACTCGCTGATAATAGCATCTTCAAGTTCTTCAATTTTATCTCCCACAACTTCAAGAACTACGAAATAATTGTCTACAATCAGATCAACAAGGGCATACGTAAGATAGTCGGAGTGGCTCATACGAATTCTACTACCTGGAACAAGAAGACGTTTCAGAATTGGTTCAAATAAACCATCAGCCGCCTCCTGAAAGGACAAGACATAGTTCTTTCCTAAGATGATACTAATCTGTTCAGAGTAGATTGTATCTTTCTTCTCATTATACGTGAATGCCCGTAGGACGACATATACACCATCTTTGAGAATATCTACTTTAGGTCTTTGATTTGTACTCGATAGATCTTCTATTGTCAGCGGATGAAGCCCAAAATTTGTAGCTATTTTTTCAATCTTCTCTACATCATGGACCCCATTGACATGAATCCATCTTGTAAGTCCTTCATCCTTTAAAGGAACACATTCCTCTACCGTATCCCCTTCAAGTATTTCCAAGCAGTCATTATTGAAATCCACAATCCGATAGGTGACTTTGTCTACAAGTCTTGGCCCAGTATGAACAATCGTACCCGGAGGAAGTCCTACTTTTGATTCGAAATTGGTCACGTTTACATCACCGTCATGGTGTATCATATACTGTTGTTAGGTCAGCCATGAAATCTGAGACTCGCTTAATAATAGTCATTGGCTTTCTTACAATGATAGCAAAACGATAAGTCAATCCTGCATTTGGAACAGCCCAGACTTGATATTCAGGTCTAATCAAAAATATACTTGACCACTTCTCACATATTTGATCAAACCGATTACGTAACTCACCATGGTCATAAGTCATGTGATAGGTGAGGTCAAATGTATACCGATATGCAGTTTCATTACTAGCTATCTTCTTTAGCTGTTTCACAGCCCCTCTGATCATACGGCGATAGTCTCTGTCTAGTTCAGCCTCTTCAACATCTTCTTCCTTGATTTTGATGTAATCATCCACATTAATTTTGAAATTCGTAACTTCACTTGTCACAATTTTACTGTTGGGTATTAGTTGTCTAGTTTCGTCAGGTAAAAGAATCCTAGTATAGTTCAGTGTTATTTCTCTAACAATGCCTTCTGCAGTACCGATTCTAACATAGTCTCCAACCTTGAATGGTCTTGCGACCAGAACATAAAATCCACTCACGATATTTCCTAATGCCTGAGAAAATGCAAGACCTATTGCTGTTCCAAAAATTGCAGATAACGACAAGACAGTTCCAACATCTGGTTCCAGTATCTGAAGAGTGAATGAGATTGCAATAACGAAGAAAAGAAGTCTGATTATGAGTGTGATTCCGGTCGCAGCTTCAGTACCCATTCCCATCGAAGTCAGAGTTCTACGCATTGTTCGAACTACAATAATGTATACAATAAGAAGAACAATGAGCCATATAACTAGAAGTATGTAACTCCAACCTGCATTAAGAAAATACAGAAGATAGCCGAAAGGGTCTGAACCAAAATCTGGAGGAAGTGTTGGAGTAGTAGTATTTGTCTGCAAGAGAGATCTCTCCCACTGTCCTAGAAATATATCCTGCTTAAGAATCTAATAGATTAGATTAAGAATCTACAATTTCTTCTCTAATAGAAATAGACCAAAATCAGGCTCTTCCTCATATTGCATCAATTCGAGGTTATTTAATTCTTCATAGAAATCGTAAGGAAATATCATCATAATTCGATCGATATTCTTTTTCTTTGCTAATTCAATCTGTTTTGACATCTGCTGCAGGAAAAGATGTGCATGGTTGGTATATATTGTAAATGCCCAAATAGTACCCTGCATATCATGCCGAAGTGATCCAACTGATAACGATTGTAGATGTTCTTCGGTTATGTGTGACCATATTTCAACTTCCTCAAATATATTGAATATATCGAGCGATGCGTCAAATGCTTTCCAATCAATAACAATAACATTGTTGGGAATCAAACCAGAGGATATTACACGATCATAATCTTGCTCAATATTTAACTGAGTAAGATTTTCTGTGTCTACATCAAACTCCATTTTCTCCAAATTATTATCCCAAAAAACTCCCATTTTGAAGATTCGTTTCATGCCAATCTTATATGCTAAATGAAGAGATTGGTCATTATCAATCCCTGTGGTATATCTTACTCTTTCAACACCGAGTTCTTTTGCCATAATAATAAGAAGGTCGGTAATAGCTGATGCAAATCTTTTTCCCCTATAATCAGGATGTACACGAAGTCCCTCCATCCATCCAGTAGTTCCTTTGTCTATTATTCTCAGATTAGCTAGTGCTGCCACCCGTCCGTTTTCTTCGATTGCTATTGTATGGCAAGTAGGATTCTTCAACCATTCATCGAAGTAGTGTGGAAGATAGTCATGACCATCCCAAGTATTTCTTGCTATTTCCAAAATATCTTCCCTATCAGTTTCCCGTAAAGGTCGAGTCTTTACCATAATCTGAGATAAGCTGTGTTTCTTAATCTAGGTTTCGAGATTTTTTCAGCTACCTGTAAGCCTATAAACAATCTAAACAATCAATCATAATACCATTTGAGAGGAGTCCTACTATTGGTACATCGCTCAAGAACTCTGCTACTTGGTGCCTTCGCAGTCCTATTTGTAACAAGTTTCATACCATTTGGTTTCTATTATTCCAGCTTATGGGATCAATCTACAACAGATTTGGAAGGGTCACCAATTGAGACCTCTGTATTCGCTTCATATGTTGGAGAGAATGGCAGTTCGGTGATATATCCTGATGCCTACCAAAGTACAACTATGCGTCCTCTGGTATTAACATCTGATTACTCTGAATTTGCTGATGAGTCGATGATAGGATATGGCGAAGCTTTAGTGATTGCAGAAAATTGGTTAATTCGAATTGGGCCATCAATGATAGACTGGAATTTGTGGTACTATTTCTCCTCAGACGCACCTCCCTCTTGGACATTTTATTTCAATCATGTGGACTTTGTCGCATTTGTAGTTGTTGACTCTCTCTCAGGCAAGGTCATCGAATATGAGAGTAAGTATCTTCATGATTATGATCCAACTCCAATAGACCTACTTGAAGCAGAAAACTTTACGAAGAACTTCCTGGAATCAGAAGGAATTATCCTTCCAACCACTGCCAGATATATTACTGGAGAACCTTATGACTGTCAGAGGTTTTATTCCCTGGTATTTCAAGAATATTCTGGTTTGGTCAAAGTAGATGACTCGCAGGTCATCGTGAGAACTTCTGCATTTACCAGAGGTATTTCATACTTCAAATACTCATGGCTAGGTGTTTCAGACCTCGATGTGTCCGGTGTACTATCTCCAGAATCCGCACAAAGAAATGCACTGATACAATTTACTGAATTTGGTTCTGTCAGTGATCCAATCTGGATCGGGTCACAACTAACTCTATTCGAGATGAACAATCCTGATAATGTAAACAGCACACTATGGCGACTTGCGTGGGTACTCGACTTGACTGATGGAGCTGATGAAGAATATAGTGCAAAAATAATAGTTGATGCTTATTCGGGAAACATATTCGGTTTCCGAGACTCTTTCAACTCCTTCTCACTTGTACCTGAGATGACAACAATTGGGTCCACAGAATTCTTGATTGGATTTGGAGGTTCCACATTCTTATCAGCGCTTGTTATCGCTATGTACACTCTTAGCAAATGGCATAGAGAATAATCGTAATAGATTGATTTCATTCCTAATGTGTTAACTTGAATCAAAAACTAAAGTCTTTACTACAACGGGAACAACAACGCCTTCAATAATAGGCTCTCCAATATCAACAAAATCTCCATCTTTCAGAGATATCTCATCAATTGACAATATTTCGTTCTCGATACCAGTTTCTCTTCGCATTACATTTCCTACACTATTACCAATATCTGCATCGAAACACATCATCAAGGGTTTACCTGATTCAATAGTTTTTGGCAAAGCCGCAACGACTCCCTTAGAAAATTCCGCAAGATTTTCATATGAAGGTCTAACTGCATCATTGAATGCGATAATCATCTCATCAGTTCCCTCGATTAGATCGAATCTCTTAATTGCTTCTTTAATGGCGTTTGTAACATCTATTGCTCTTGTTTTTCCCTTTGGAATGTATGGCGCTACTGCAGGAAGATTACGCAATGGATATTCAAGTCCTGATGAAAGGAATGTAGTGGATCCGCTTACTTGTAAATTGAATTGACCTGCTCCAATCACAGTAGCTCGAATCTTATGGTCAGGTTCATCAACTGGCAGATTCTTTTCCTTTGCCAAAGATAGAATACGTTCTGCAATATATTGACCAAGATCATAGAAGTCTTGACTTTCTTTTCCATAGATGTACTCTGCAACTCCTCCTGAGAAAGTGATGGTATCGATTTCTCCGAGATAATTCAGTGGAGTAGTCATCATGAGCATTTCAGCTAGATTTGATTGAGGAGGTCCTCCTAGAACTTCAACAAGTGCTTCAGCAAGTGCAGATGCCATCTGTCGTTTTACTGACTCATCGATAGTATCTCCAATTTCAATTGTGAGCCCAATTTCTCTTGCTACATTTCGTCCAGTATCTTCAAGTCTTACGATTACTCCATGTTGATCGGTTGCTAACAGCCTACCCCCAACATTTACTGCGGTTGTTGAGATGACTTTACCCTCCCTACAGACTGCAACATTGGAAGAACCACCACCAATGTCAACGTTCATAATCGTCTTACCAGTTATTTCTGATCTAGCAACTGCACCTGAACCATAGGCTGCCAAGACTGATTCAAAGTTAGGACCTGCAGTAGCAGCAACAAATTTCCCTGCTTCCCCTGCAAGAACATTTACGATTTCTTCTGCATTTTGTTTCTTCGCAGTTTCTCCGGTTATTATGACTGCGCCTGTGTCAATGCTGGTAACCTCAATACCTGCATTTCTATAATCTTCTAGAAGTAAATCACGAAGAGCATCATAGTCTATATTTCTTGGATCCTTGAATGGAGTGAAATGAACAGGTCCTGAGTGAATGACAGACCTCTCTGTAATCTCGAATTTCTCAGTTCTGCTCTGAAGGTCCTTCTCTAGGACGATTCTTGAGAAAATGACATGTGATGTTGAAGAACCGATGTCCACTCCAACACTAGTGAGTTCCATTCTGGTTGTCTTTAGCTGCATTGTCTTAGGTCCGCCTACAATTCACGTGCGTTATAAATCATATTTTGAGGTTTATGATAGGAGTAAAATTCCAATTCGAAAGGTATTCAGCCAGTTAGAGGTACTCTTAGACAAGGTCATCGAATTCAACAGAGGTATGTCTGAATCCGTAACAGTAGACTAGGTTAACTGGAATACGTATATCTTCATCTAGATGAAATGTCGCATTAAGCCTAACGCGTATCTCATTTGAGCTCTGAAAATTACTACCCATTGTTGAAACTGGAATAGAAGGATCTAATTCGACTTCAAATTCTGTCCAGCTGTTCTTTTTGATTTTATCACTTGCTAGATACCCTCGGAGTGTGGGATTGGTTATGATTTTCTTATGATTATCTGCATATGCTTCTTCTGTGTTCCAAATTTCAAAACTGACACCATTAAAATGTAAGTCTTCTAAAAGAATCAGCTTCCCTTTCATGGGTCTGTTAATACAAAATGTATCTGTATCAAAATGCACTGAGAACCAATCTCCTTCTTTAAGAACTGGTCTCGGAGGTATTTCTTCAAATCGTTCTCTTACAATTATTTTCGTCTCAGATTCATGTATTGGCGAACGATCGGACAGGATTTTTACTTCTAAAGTGTACTCGACGTTACTCATTGAGCCCTGAAATGTTGGTGGCCCTTCAGGAGGTAATCTAATTGAAAATGGTACACGTTGTGTCCCATTTCGAACTTCACCTTTGTTCGCTATTTGATACTCCTTCTTGTGTACAAGATGAGTTTCCTTGTAGATAAATTTTGCAGCGGTTGTACCTGGTGGGTAGTCTTCGACTTGTGTTATTTCTCTTATTTTAAGAGTGAGTAAAATCTGAGAGTAGATGAAATGGAACTTGCTAGAGATTAGAACATTTCCCGTGAGGATTCCACCAACTGTCTGTTCAGTCTGAGATGTTTCAATATGGATATCAGCCATGAAGATGTTCTCCAGTCATTGAATATCTTCGAATAAGAATTGATCATCACCACTTAGAGCTGGACAGTGAACAGTATATATTGGGACGTAGATTGATGTATCAAAATTCCAAGGTACATCCATTGTTATCTTTAACAGGACCTTGCTGTTCATAAGTGGGGTTTGAAACGATACTGGGACTCGAGAGCCAGTCTTTAAACGCATTTTTATCCAACTATTTGTTCGGATCTTTGACTCAGGAAAGAATTTTCTTAGTACGACATTATCTCCATCACGTTTTATTCTCTTAGCTTTTGCCCATTCACGGTTAACAACTTCAACTCTCAATCCTCTAATATTCTGACTATCTGAAACGCATACATTAAACTCTAAATCATCTCCAATACAAACAACATCATTCATAACTTCAGCCTGTAATTCTGGATACTCTTTTCGATCCGACATTACTCGTATATGTCTTGATTGTGGTGGTCTATCATAGCTCTTAACATTGACCTCTCCTTTTCGTACAATATCAAATGCCCATGGGATATCTATCTTGAGTTCTAACGTGTACTCAACATTTGCCCATGTTCCATGATATGTAGATGGAGTATCTGATGGAATAAGAAATCGAAACGGTAAACGTTCTTCTCCTGGATAGATTGAACCCTCTTGTTTTAATACTGTCACCTCATTTGTGTAGACTTCTTCTTCTCTATATGTTGTACTTGAGTCTCCATCACTCACAACTATTTTCGTATGTTCCCTAGCAACGAATCGAATTGTGACAGTATTAGCACTATACTCTTTATCGCACCAAATTACTGCATGACCTTCTATAGGTTCACCTGATTCGTACTGCCTTTTTGGAAGAACAATTTTTGCATCTCTCATTCTTCTCTTCTCTCCACATTCAAACGCAAAAGGATCTGTTGTTGAGTCTCCGAACAAGTCATTGGGTTCACTCAGTTTGTTTCGAACAGTCAACGGAAATACTACATCTTTATCGAGACCCCATGGAATATCGATAACAACTTTCACATTATTCTCTAATTTTA
>JAEORG010000039.1 GCA_016841005.1 Candidatus Thorarchaeota archaeon
ATTAGAGATAGAAAAGAAATCACATTTCAGAAACTTCGCGAATTCGACGCTGTGATTGTACTTGATCCATGTTCATGGGAGTTTATGGAAATCAATGAAACTAGTGAACCTTGGAGGTCAATCAGATATACTCAGTCTGAACTCAACGCTTATTGGACTTATTGGGAAAAGGGAGGTAATCTAATGGTCACTGGAGGGACAAATAGGTCGATTGATGTAGAAGGAGTCAATGAATTTCTTGCTATGTTCAATATCTCGCTTAATTATGATGCTATTCCTCTTGTGCCAATGGTATTAAATGGAATAGCAAATGCAGTAAGCATTGTGAATATCAACTCCTCGCATCCTGTAACTGAGAGAATTGAATCCTTTGACTACAATGGTGCAAGTCTTGAAGACCACGGGAATCATACAATTCTCGCACGAGAAGTGTTTACATGGTACGATGAAAATGGTGTTATTCGTACTGCAGTGAAACCGGTCTTAATTGTAGCAGAAGGAAGAGCATCTGCAAGATTGATAGTAACAGGAAGTAATTTCTTCATAGATAACTGGGGTATTGAGGGTATTTACGGTTCTGAAGACAATTCAAGAATGATGTTGCAAAGTATCTATTGGCTAGCTCATATGCCTGGTTTTTAGAGGAGAGGGGCAATCTTCTCACTCGCAGTCTTTGCCGCATATACCAACAGACCGGTCTTCATGTCTTTTCGTGCCGCAAGTACAAGAATTGCCTTTTCACCTGCACCTTTCATAATAATCAGACCTTGAGCATTCGTGATCAGAATTTCTTCAAGAGTACCCTGCTCAAGTCTTTCGGCCGCTAAATCAGCAACACCTAGTATTGACGCTGACATCGCAGCAATCTCAGCTTCCTCAAGTCCTTGAGGAACAGCAGATGATATTGGTAATCCTTCTTTTGACAGTAACAGCCATGCTCGAATACCAGTTGCTAGAGATGTGGCTTCCTCCATTATTTCTCGAAGCTTCTCCTGCAGCTCTTCAAAGCCAGGGTCGAACATGGTCACCTCACTCACTCTTTTCTGTCTGATACCAGATGTACAAATGCGCAATAATAAAGTTTGCTCGACTAGTCGCAAGGATTAAGGAGACAGGTGTAAATCCTTAACTCAGTAGAACTATTGTTGATAAACACACCCATGGAATCACTCCTGAGGTTACCTAATGGAATCGATACATAGGATTGAACCAGATCATCCCACTTCAAAACGAATTCAGTGGAAGCAAGGAATTCGTGTACTTGGTATTTCTGAAAGCTTTCAAAAAGGTGAAGAGAAGAGTTTTGTTGCAGGGGTTGTTATGAGAGGAGATTTAAGAATAGATGGCTTTGGTTTCTGCAGTCCGACGGTTGGAGGTATGGATTCAACAGAAAGTCTGCTTGAAATGTATTACCGTCTGGATAGGCAAGATATCAAAGCGTGGATGCTTGGTGGAAGTATAATTTCATGGTTTAATCCAATAGATATTCATGTTCTTGAAAATGAAACTGAACTCCCGGTTGTATGTGTATCCTATTGGCCATCTGATGGACTTGAGAAGTATGTAAGAGAGTATTTTCCCAAAGATTGGGAAACTCGGATGGAGAGAATTAAATCTCTAGGAAATCGACAAAAAGTGGATATTGAAACAGGATTCAGTATCTATTTAATGACCGCAGGGATGGACATCAAATCTGCTATTGGACTCGTTGAACATTTCACTCACAGTGGTCGAATTCCTGAACCAATAAGAGTAGCAAGACAGCTTGCTGCTAGTTTCAGACAATTCCAATCTATCTAGTTGATAGATTTGCTTTATGCTCGTTATCGAGAAGATTGAAAATCGAGCTTGCGACTTCTAGATCAAGGTCCTCAATCATCCGAAAAGTTGATTCAAAGAAGGGGTTTAGCTTGTCTGCTTTCATCCCACTTCTTTCGAGGGTAATAGCGTGAAATATCATATCAAGAAGGTCAGCAGCTCTAACAATTCGACTCTCAAGAGTATGACCTGATTTTAGCTCATCTGCAAGCATTAGTACATTATTTTGGATAACAGGTCCAGGAGGTATAATTTTTTTGAGTGCTTCAGTTTCTGCATGAAGCTTTCCTTGTTTCAGCATATCACCACCTAAATCCAATGCAGGTTTTGGAATATCTGATATAATCGATTCAGGAAGATCATGAATCATTGCCATTGATAGGATTTTACTCAGATTGGGAGAGGAGTTTTGGTTATTCTCCAGATACATAGTCAATAACCAACTAAGGTATACAGTCCCCCATGAATGTTCGGCTATTGATTCTTTTCGAGATATCTGAATTCCGACAATGTTCCATCCGGTTCTTTCAACTCTTTTCATTCCCTCTGCAAAGAAGTATGATGTTATAATATCCTCAGGAAGCATCAGCAACCACAACCAAGAAGAAGAAAACGAGAGGAGGGGGATACCCCCCTCATTAGTAAGGATCTATGGTGTCACCATGCTAGGATTGCTTGCAATCAAATCTCGATAGTACTGAAGAGCATCAAATAATTCATCCGGTAAGTAAGTTGTACTATACTCGAAATTAGTTATGTTCACGCCACCATTCATGAGATTGTACTCCAATGTTGTGTCACCTGGAAATTCATTCCACATAGTCCTGTTCACCACATCATAGAATGCCAAATCTGTACGTGCAAGAACACTGCAAGTAATCATGCTTGGATCCACAGGAATATCGGGATTAGCAGATCCAAAGTAGTCCTGATTTCCTTCCGCTGCGATAATAAGCGGGATTCGCCCAATAGGAACGTTTGCATCTAGAGCACCTTCACGAACTCCTGGCATGCTTGCACGAACAGGTGCGAATAGAACATCCACACCATTAATTCCAGTCAGCATTGCGGTGGTTAGTGTTGCTGCAAGTGCTGAGTTGTTCCAACTTCCAATGTAGCGTATGTCTGTAATTTCCACATTAAGGTCATAGGTTTCATTTGCAGCTTCGACACCTTGCATGAAACCATGAATCAATGGAAGAAGTTCAATATCGTCCTGTTTGGCTGCAAGAATTCCAATCTGGCCTTCGTAGTCGCTGGCAAGAAATGCTGCTACAACACCACCAAGAAATGCGCTTTGTTCAACTGAAAATACAACAGAAGCGACATTATCAAGCATAACCTCTGCTCCAATCATGCCAAATTTCTGATTAGGATAATTCGAAGCTGCTGTCTGGAGTGCTGGAGCGATATCCGCTCCAATTGCCATAATAAGGTCATATCTACCTGAGGCAGCGAGATTCTCCAGCTGGTCTTGTGCTTCTGTCACAGTAGTGGGTAATTCTGTAGGAACATAATATTGAACTGAAATATCACCTGCTAATTCATCCATTCCCTCTCTCACATTATCGGCTTTACTCATATCTCCAAAACCAGGAGCCATAATGACCACCGCAATTCTGGGTGGTTCATATGGATTTGCGGCATAGATCATAAAGCCTACACCGCCGAATACAACACCAATAATAATCAATGCAATTATCATGTTGGACCTTGAGCTCAAAATGCTTCCTCCATGGTCAATGGGCCCTCCTCGCTACGGCTCTGATTTAAACTTGTTGGCCTGTGTAGTCATATAGAAAAACATAGTTCCAGAATAAAAAAAGTGATTTTCTTTAATAGGGTGACCTATAAATACAGCCAGTGTATTGCTAGTAAGAGATTAGTAAACAGGTTAAGAAAATGCCCGGGGAAATTCTTGGTGAAGTTGCAAGTCTTCTTGAGGAAGCGCTTAATCTTCATTCTTCAGTCCGTTCTGTTGTTCTTTGCACAAGAGAAGGAGTAGTGGTTGCTTCAGTTTCTCGAGATGAAGATATGGATTCAACCTTATTATCCACAGTTTCTGCAGCACTGGTTTGGGCAAGTATTACTACGATGGGGTATGTTGGAGCTGCGAAACCAACACACTTAGTTCAATCTACTCCAGTATTACGGATTCTTACAGTATTGCAACATCACTTTCAATTGGTAGTTGTGATATCGAAAGCTGATGATTCAGGATTTGAACTAGAAGAACTACTCCCAAACTTTCAATCAATTGGCACCCGTATAGAAATACTCATGGGGTCGCGGGAAGGATTTAGCACAGGTACAATTCTTGGACGCATAGTAGAGGCAATTCCAGATATTACCCAGGCAATGGTACTCACTTCAGAGGGACTACCTATAGGATCTGTTGGCTTCCAAAACGATATAGAAATGGCAGCACTTATCGGTTCCATATTTGCTAATGGACTGACTTATTCAGATCTCACTGAAACTATATTCATAAGCTCAGAAGAAAACAACATAATAGTTCAGAGAATGGATGAACAGAGACTTCTTGCTGTAGTATGTAAGGAGCATGATTCTGAAAAAATATGTAACCGAATTAGGGATATCATTGAAGCTGGAATTTAGTCATCATCTTCGGTGTCAGAGTTTTCATCATCCTCATCAAGATAGTCAAACTGCCATTCCTGTAGATTGATACGAATGTAACAGTCTTTTCCCCGCTCGGGGCAATCAATTCGTATCAGGACTTGTTCAGGAGATGATTCCTTAATTTCAGGGTTAAGGCATCCATCTTCTAACTTTTCCATCAAGAAGAGGACATACGCCTCTGATATTGTATTCAGGGACCCTTCCATAAGCGCAGTACCCAATTCAGCAAGATGGTGTTTCTTTTTTCGACCAACCCGTTCCACTCTAACAAGACCAACTTCTTCCATTCGTGAAATATGCCAGCGAACTGTATCATGGTGGACACCTAAGCTCTCAGCCATCTCTTCTTGGTAGCATCCTGGATTATTCACCACATATGCAAATACTTTCCTTGCAGTTTCGCTTCTCATCGTTAGATAAGCCATCTCAGCTTCTTCAGATCGGAGCATCTTGGGGTAATACAATCGTTTGCCAGCAAATTTTAGAGACTTCACTAGTCCTTCCCGTTCAAGGATTCGGAGATGCCAGGTCAGAGTACCAAGCGGACTCTCGAGTAAGTCTACCAATTCAAGTAGATATGTACCTGGATTCTCACATAGAATCTGATATAGATCACGCCTGAACGGATGAAGTAATAATGTGAGTCTTTTCTGCCGGCCCATTATTAAATCCTCATCTCTCTCCTACAGATTCAGGAAGACGACGATAAAAGCGCTTTGGAATCCTTCAAAACATAAGTATTTGTGAATATATGAAGAATACAGAATTCTTATTACTGAATCATATAACGCCGCATCATCATTCAAAAGAGATGATACATTGTGTGTGGCATTACAGGTATTGTCAGTAGAAAACGGAATGATATTGGCTGCATTTTAGTCGAATGTAGTCGAAAACTGACATACCGAGGCTATGATTCGGTTGGAGTCGCTGCAGTAAATAATGGTAAGGTCGACCTAAGGAAGAATGTTGGTACAATTGATGTTGTTGATAACGAATTAGGACTATCTCAGATGAATGGGGATAGGGGAATCGCCCAATTAAGATGGGCAACATATGGAGCTCCAACAAAGGTAAACGCACAACCTCACTTTGGATGTGATGAGATATTCTATGGAGCTCACAATGGGAATTTGCATAATTATTACGAGTATAGGCAGGAATTAATCGACACAGGACACATAGTACGATCTGAAAATGATGGTGAACTCTGTGTACACGCTGTGGATAAATACTATGAATCAACTGGCAATATGTTTGATGCTGTAAGGTTTTCCACAAGAGACCTCAAAGGAGCATTTGCGTATACAGTAGGTCGAGCAGATGAACCAGAAATATACGCAGTGAAAATGGGATCATCCCTAGTTGCAGGTATCGCAAAAAATGATACAATTGTATCAAGTGATCTTCCCTCTATTCTTCCTCTCACCAACAATGTCATTTATCTTCAAGATGGAGAAATGGTTGTCTTAACTCCTGATGATGTAAAGGTATATCGGGTTGAAGATGGAAAAGAGCTCAATAGAATACCAGAGATAAGCAATGTAGATGCCAGAGCCGCAGAGAAAGGTGGTTTTCCACATTTTATGTTAAAGGAGATCAGTGAACAACCACAAATTGCGCAAGATGTAATGGGATTAATCCAGAAATCTCGACCTGAGCGATGGTTGAAGATGATTGAAGATTCCTCAAATAGATACTTAGTTGCCTGTGGTTCATCTCATAATGCAGGTATAGTGGGGACCTATCTCTTCAATAGGCTGGCTGGTGTATCAATCACTCCTGTCATTGGAGGACAGTTCGAGCCCATGTTTGGAAATACTCTCGATGAAGATAGTCTTTGTGTCCTCGTGTCACAAAGTGGTGAAACAAAGGACATATTGAATGTATTAAATCACGTACGGAATAACAAACTGGGAAAAACACTTGGTATCTTGAATGTCATTGGTAGTACGCTTATGTTCAATACAGATTCATATATCCCAATGGCTTGTGGATATGAAGTGAGTGTTCCTGCAACAAAGACTTACTTCTCACAAACCATCATATTTGCATATCTTGCGGCTCGTTTAGGAGAGAGAAATGGACACTTGGAGTCTAATGAGGCAAATCAATTAATCCAACAACTTGAAAGAGAACTTCCTGTGTTGACACAACAGACAATCGATAGAACTGGAATTCTTGCCAAGGATTTGGCTAAAACTCTTATCGATGTTCCTGACCTTTACTCTCTTGGATTCGGTCTTACAGACGGTGTGGCTAGAGAAGGCGCCTTGAAAATCAAAGAAATATGCTACAACCATTGTGAAGGGATGTACAGTTCAGAATTCAAACATGGACCTCTAAGTATTGTCACAGACGGGTACCCTGTGATATTCACAACAACAACTGAGGACTCTTGGATGATTATTAACCATATCAACGAAGTCGCTTGTCGAGGTGGTAGGACAATAATTGTGGGGGAGAAAGAAGAAAAACTACTACCATATGTCGCGGATCCGATCGATTATCTAGTTGTACCTGAGTCAAATCCTATATTGAATCCACTTCTAGATGTCATACCATTACAATTGCTTAGCTACTATTTGTCTGTTGATAAGGGAATTAATCCTGATTTGCCTAGGAATCTTTCTAAAACACTTACTGTTGATTGAGTTTCTATTCCAGTTCCCCACCAGATTCTCCAATACGAATTGCGCGCATTGCGGGGTCAGTTACACTTTGAGCGTCATAGCCTTGTCTGATGTTTTGGACTTCTTCGTTAGTGACATGAAAGACGCCCAATAAATGATTCATATCGTCAAGCACCCATTGGCCATAGATATTTGGACCATCCGCATTCTCACACTCTAAGAGTCCAAGTGAACCGGCACCTGACCACCAACTAACGCAGGGATTGGTCAATCCAATTTCTTCCAGGAAATCGTTCCAAACTCGCTTCAATTCAGTAGGTCCATGTTTCTGCCGAAATGTAATCAGAACATTTTCTTCCGCATTGTTGAGAGCTTCAACGATTCGGTTTTTCTCTGCATCAGAAAAGAGAGTCATTGGTTTCAACTCTAACAAGACCTTTTAATCAATAAAAGCTCCTCGTTATGGATAAAAGGGTTCTATGTTCTAGAAACAAATGAAACTCAGATGTCTAGAATATCACATATTGGCCTCTTCTCATCGGACCCATGGTCAAATAGAGTAGATAAGCTTGAACAAGCATTCAGAGATATTCAGATTGACGTGACTCGTGTAATACCGTGGAAAGTTACACGAGAAGGAGCAACAGATTACCATCGAATCTGCATGGGAGATGAAGACCTGGGTAAATTGGATAGCCTCCTCGTTTTGGATTTAGGTGCGAATGATATTGGTGCATTCTTCAATAGAGTTGGACTTCTCTCAGCATTGGCAGAAATGGGAGTGGAAATCATCAATTCTGTGAACTCGATTCTTGTAATGAGAAATAAAGCCGAAACTATGAGAAAACTTGTATCTGCAAACCTTCCGGTTCCAAAGACTCTGATTACGGAATCTATCGAAGATGGAGCTGAATTTGTTAGAGAAAACTTTCCCTGCATACTTAAGCCAATTACTGGATTTGGTGGTGAGGGAGTCCAACTTATCGATAAACAATTTGACTTAGAGAATGTATACGATTACTTGAAATTTCATAGCCAGATATTTGGTAAAGGAGCATATCTCTTGCAGGAATATGTTAGGAACCCAGGATTTGATATTAGAGCCCTTGTTCTAGACAATGAAGTTATTGCCACGATGCAAAGAGTTGGAACTAATGGCGTCGTTACAAACCTGCATGCTGGTGGAATACCTAGACCCAATGATATTGACATTGACGAGGTTGCTATACGATCAGCTATTTCAGTCAAGGGCAGGTTAGTAGGAGTAGACCTAATACCAGATAAAAAAGGGGGAATCTGGGTCTTAGAAGTCAATGCGACACCTGGATGGACAGGAATACAAAAAGTAACGAATTTCGACATATCAAAGAGAATTGCAGAAAGATTGTCTATGAGAACATGATACCAAAGGTTCGTATGAGAATGTTTATATGACCTTCACTGAGGCAAACAGAATAAGTCAATCTGCTATAACGCAGATGGCATATTGCATATGGAATCCGTCCTGTGACAAGGGCTAGTAAAACGAAATTCTGAGGTTTCAGATTTTGACAGAAGCGACTGAGACGAGTGTAGAGAATGTTGAGTTCCTAAGAACGAAACTGAGAGAACTAAAATCCCAAGCAAGGGATGATCTAGAGGTCTTGCGAAGAGACCGTGACCAGATGCGTGAGTATAAACGTGTGAGGGATGAACATAACAAAGAGGTTCGTGCCCTCATCGAGTCTGTGAAGGCTGAAAGAGAAGAACGTGATCGAATAAACAAAGAAATCACAGAAGCCAAGGACAGACGAACGGCGATTCATGCACAACTGAAAAGTGTGTATGATGAAATTCGAGAACTGAGAGGAAGTTTGGTGGGAAGCCCATCAAATGATCAGCGTCGAATGATGCGAAGAGTTGAAGAACTTGAGTGGCGTCAGCAAACAGATCAGCTATCTATGGATGAAGAAAGAAGTATCGTTGAGGAAATTGCTAAGATTGAAGCAAAGCTCGTCAAAATTGGTCAGGAGAAAGAGAAACAGGATCGTATTATGGAACTGAGAAGACTCGCAAGGAATCTAAAATCAGAAGCAAGTGAAGCACATAAGAAAGTTCTTGATTTATCTGAACAGTCTCAAGTACACCATCAGGAAGTAGTCCGAATCCGTCCGCAACTAGAAGAATACAAGAAGAGTGCAGATACAGCTCACCAGAATTTCGTCGAGTGGTTGAAGAAGGTCAAAGAGGGTGAAACTACTTTAAAGACAGTTCGAACACAGATTGATGAGATTCAAAGTAAAATTCGAAAACACGTTTCGAGTCATAAGGATGTAGAGAGGACTGAGAGACGTGCGAAACAGAAGGCTCATGAGCAAGAACGCATTGAGGATGCGGTTGACAAATTGAAGTCAGGGAAACGACTTACATTTGACGAGTTCATACTTGCACGAAGAGCTGATGATGATAAAGGCAGTCGCAAGAAAGGCAAGAAATTTACTCCAGAGGAGGATACCTCCGAAGAAATTGTTGAGGAGCTTGTTCAAGAAAGTGGGGAAACGGACGACCAACTTGACGAGCTTGATGAAGCTCTTAAAGATACTGAGGAATGATTCGATTAGAGGAGGGCACTAGCTCTCCCAGATACTATCAGGAGGATATTAGATGAGCAGCATTAGTCAGAGACCTGTCAGTAGACGTGCTGCAGCAACCATCTTCTATATTCTAGCACTAGGTTCAGGAGTATTCAGAGCTATATCCGTTGTTTTCGATATTGTTGGAATAAACACATTTCTCGCGAACCCTATTCTCTATGGTTTTTTTTCACAGTGGGTCAGTTTCGGGGTTACTATCGGGACTGTTGCATTTCTTAGTATAAAGAAAACTAGCAACAGGCAACAAAGAGCTTTAGGGTACTCCTTGGATCCCGACTTCGGAAGATTGGGATTACTTCCTAAAAAACCAATGATCTACTTGGTACTTGCAGGTATCTTCGCTGGTGTCGCGACTTTCTTCTATTATTATATAATTGGTGCAACTGATGCTTCAACAGTACTACCATATGGCCAGCTGGTTATCATATACCTATTATTAGGTGATTTATGGGCGGAGAAAGATACACCAACAATAATTGAGATTCAGTGCATTGTATCAATTCTGATTGGGGTCTTACTCGTCGGTGTTGAACCTGGAGGATTTGATATTCCTACCTTGCTTATAGTCTTGATACCGATGAACATCTCATCTGCACTTGTTACCTACTATCAGAAGAAAACAAAGCGATTCGAACTCAAACCAGGTTTACGAGTAGATTCATTAAACATGCGAGTCTGGATGCTTCTAGTATTGAATATTGTAATGAGCATTCTGATGTTCCCACTACTACCTGAGGATATTTTCGATTATACCTTCTTATACTTGGGACCTTTGTTGCTATTCATGATAGGTTCTTCACTAGCAACATTTCTTAGCCTAGTAATGTATATCCGTGCACTTGGGAGAGGATCAATGGCGGTTGTTAATTCTCTCTCATCAATTTCTGTAGTCCTCGGGATTCCAATTACAATTCTTGGAGATTTATTCATTCCAGGAGCATTTGGAACACCAAGCTCTGACCCGTTCATGTGGACTTTGAAGTTCTTTGGTGTTGCTCTTGTAATGGTTGGTGTCATTGCTCTACAAGCAACTGAAGTTCGATCACTTGTAATCATCAAAGTAAAGAAACGCACGGGAGATCTCCTTCCCCAATTATTTGACATTAAAGGGGTAGAGTCTGCATCAGGAATGGCAGGAGAGTATGATTACTTGCTCTCAATAAAAAGCAGAAGTCTTGGTAAAACTAGAACAAATATCCTCAAGAGAATACAAGTTATTCCTGAGGTTGAATCGATTGAAACAATGGTGGTATTAAGAGATTATAGATAGGAGAATTTGAGAATGAATGATAAAGTACGGGCATATATCTTAATGAGAGTTGAAATTGGGAGAACTGATGAAGTACTAGAAGAATTACGTCACATTGACGAGGCAATTAGAATAGCTGTTACAACTGGTGAATATGATATCGTAATTCTTGTTGAAGTTGATACCCTTGAGGATCTCTATGATATAACTGTCAGACGGATGCACAAAATTTCTGGAATTGCAGAAACAACCACTGCAGTAGTTGAAAAGATGATATCAATTTAATTTGACCACTCCTCTTTTTCGACTATTATTTAAGAAGAGTTATACGCAAACTTGTTCGATGACGGAATATCCGTTCATGTATGTTAGATAGGGTAGATGTTCATCTTGGAAGAAGTATCAATCTCAAACCTAACTAAGAAATTTGGAGAACTAATAGCTGTAAATGAAATGAATCTGGAAGTTCCAGCTGGTACAATATTTGGGCTTTTGGGTCCAAATGGTGCAGGAAAAAGTACTACTACTCGTGTTCTCAGTACTCTACTTAGACCAACCAGCGGGACAGCATATGTTGCAGGATATGATGTTCTCAAAGAACCTGTGAAGATTAGGGAAATAACTGGAGTACTCCCTGAAGAAGCAAACCATACGATCTATGAGTCAATGACCGCGTATGAGAATCTAAGATATTTTGCTAGACTCTACGGTGTTGCTGAGGAAGCTATTGATCCAGCAATTAAGGAATTACTGGAATTCATGGAGCTCTGGGATCGTAAGGATGATCGAGCAGGGGAGCTAAGTACAGGAAACAGGCAAAGGCTTGCTTTGTGTAGAGCACTACTTCATGAACCAACAGTACTCTTGCTGGATGAACCTACTTCCGCACTTGATCCTGTCGCATCTAAGAGAGTAAGGGAACTCATACTCAATTTATCATCGAAATACAAACAGACATTTTTCATTAATTCGCACAATCTTGGAGAGGTACAACGTATATGCGATAAGATTGCAATTATTGATCAAGGCAAAATACTTCTTTCTGGAAATACGGAAGAGCTGAGAGCTACCTTACGTGGAAAGCAACAATATAGAATGCTAGTTCGTGGTGAAATCACAGAGGCAGAAAAGATTGCAAAGGGATTGAACTTTGTGAAATCTGTAGAAACTGAAATTGATACTCTTCTTCTTGAGATTGAAAATCCAATGGATAATAATTCTAAGCTTCTCAAATCAATGTTAGATGGAGGAGTCAATGTAATTGAATTATCAGAAGATGAGGCGAGTTTGGAAGATCTCTATCTCGATGTCATAAAGGGGCGTGAACACCAATGAGTAAGTCAATGATTGTAGCAATTACAGATTTTAGGAACGCAATAAAATTGAGATTTATAAAAATGGGCATGGTAATGTCTGCAGCTTTTGGACCAATAATGGCAATCGGATTAATTGTAGTTATGGCACTGTCTGTACCACCTAGTGAATTTTCAATGGTCACAGGATACATTGTGCCAATGATGGGAGGTTTTCTTGCATTATTCGCAATAATACCTACGACAATGATCTCTGCTAATGCATTGGTAGGAGAGAGAGAAATGAATACACTTGAACCTCTGCTATGCACTCCTCTAACGGATAGGGAACTACTTTGGGGCAAGACTCTTGCATCTGTACTTCCGAGTCTCATTATCTTGGTGAGTAGTGTTGCTGCTACATCCATTGGAACTAACATCATCCTTTTTGCATTAGGTTATCCATTGATACTCGTTCCTGACCTACCAGGATTCTTCCTTTTAGCAACTGCAACACCAATCATGATATTTGCCATCGTGGCAGTCATGATAATAATTAGCGGTCGAGTTACAAGAGTATATGAAGCGTATCAAACGGCAAGCGCAGTTATCATTGTATTTATGATTCCACTCTTTCTTCCCTTGTTCGGATCGATAGGGGGCGATGCTTCATTTGGATGGCTGTCATCAATCATCACACTCTTAATATCCCTAGCTCTTTTTGCTGTGGCGTGGTTCATAGCCTTCCGCTTGTTCAATAGGGATAAACTGGTTTCCATGGTATAAAGGGGGGACTTACTCCCCTTTCTCTTTCCTTTTCATTCTATCTTCTTCAGCCCGGTTGGATAACGTACTGCAAGGCTACGATATATCCTCTTGAATTCCGCTAGTTCTTTACGATTATGGTCTTGAATATCTGCAATGATTTTGGCAGGTACACCTACAGCGATTTTTTTAGATGGTATCTCGAAATTCTGTCGAACAACTGCACCTTCTCCGACTATCGCCCATTCGCCCACAGTAGCGTAATCAGATACAATGGCACCCATTCCAATCACTGCTTGGTCTTTGATAACAGCATTATGGATAATACACCCGTGCCTCAAAGTTACATTACTACCGATAGTAGTTGATTCATTTGGACGGGCATGAACAACAACATTATCCTGTACACTTGTTCCATCACCAATGGTTATCTCGCCATAGTCCCCTTTAACGATGGCACCCGGAGCTATGTAACACTCTTCTCCAATAGTAACAGCTCCGATTACTGAAGCACTAGAACTTACGTATGTGTTTTTTCCAATCTTAGGAATTCGACCTTCAAATTCATATATCGCCAAATTGAACACCAATTGGAATGATTACTAAGAAGGATATTAGCATGCGCTTAGGTGCGGATTTTGTTTCCACTCATATTAGAGGACTCCGAAATATTAAAGGCAAGCTGATACAGAAGAGGCAGTAATATTTTGAGAAGATAAGAGGTGTGTTGCGTGGCTCCAAATGAAAGACAAGATGATGAACTCCCCGTATTTCCTATCCTTAGGGGAGAATCAGTTGGTGAAGCTGGAGAATTCAGTGGGCAGGTTGTCTTAGTGAGAAATCCAGAAGAAATTAAAAGGGAGTGGCGAAGTGATTCGATTCCCATTCTTCATCTAGATTTAGAAGAGTACTTCATAAACAATCCTGGAGATCTTGATAACCTTATGACCAATGTGTCTGCAGTTCTTGCTGAATTTGGAGATTCGGTAAGTGAGTTTGCTGCAGCTGCCTACCATCGAGAAGCGATTGCAGTGGTTAAGGTTACCGACGCATGTCACGTTCTGGAGGATGGTATGCACATCCGAATATTTGCCCATGAAAATACTGGTGATGTTTTCTTCATAGATTAATACGAGTCGAGAACTCAGAAAACTAATTATGATGGCATATACTGCCCCATCAATAGTTTATCAATTCAGAGGGCAACTGAGATGGAGAAACACGTGGTCATGGATTGGTCTGGTGTCCATACTCAAGACCTCAAGATTATTTTCTTTAGTATTATTTTATTCACAGTGTATGCCTATTTTCTTAACATTATCTGCATTATCGGAGATGTGATTGTTACTGGACTTGTGTTCCTCATCGTTCAACTTGGTATAGGTATGACTTTTACACGCCTATACTATAGATTTGGAAATCATGCTAAGACCAAACTTACTTTACTTGATCCAACAACTCTTGGAACCGGATGGACCATTGAGAAGAAGGAAATTCACTCGGTTGAAGTCAGTCGTATCTTTGAGAAATTTTACAAGTCTATCAAGAAGGCGGATAAGAAATCAAATGACGACATCAATGATATTGCGTGGTTTTTTGTTGCAGTGTGGTCAATGATGGTCACTTTGCTCTTAGTTACATGGGAAGTGTTTTACCCTTACTGCTTTCTTTCTTCAGGAGTGTTAGCTGGAATATGCGGTTTCACGTACTACGAAGGTCGAAAGAGTGGTTACAACGGATTTTTTGAAGACGATGTTGATCATCTAGAATATTACGTTATTTCGAGACTAGAAGGAATTAGTAATCTTCATCCTGGAGCACAACCAATTGTATCGTGGAAAAGAAAAAATGATACTATAGTACTCAATGATTTCTTTGTGATCTTCGAGTTCGAACAAGATGAAAATCTAGTTTTAAGGTACTACCTTGGTTTACCTTCTGATGAGCATGAACGAATAATACTTGAATCAGATATTCCTGTTGAAAAAATAAAACACATAGTAAATGATTTTCCAGGTTGGAAAACAGAGACTCTAGGGGAGGGCTTAGAAATCACGAATATTAATTCCAATCTCAACTTGAGAATGAGAAAAACATTCGTTCAAACTCCAGAAACACCTAAAGACCTCTTTGAGTTGCTAAGAAAAGTACTAAGTATCGTAGAACTCTGATGTTATGAGCGATAGCCATAAGTGCACTCAGAATCAAAATCATTGTGTGATTGAGCAACTTAAGATTGCCCCCTATCAAAGTTACCCAGGATGAGCGTTCCATGAAAGTTAGAATGAAAGTTGAAGAAAGATGGCTTTCAGTGGAACGTAAAAGTATGATTAAAATGAGGAAGGACTATGAAACTTGGGAATCTGAAACTTTGAAGAGGGCTAAACAGGCAAAAGACTTGCGTTCATTACGAGAAGTATTCTATGAGATGGGTGATCGATGGGAATGGAATCAGACAACTGGCGCATGGTTGGAGTCAGGGAGCCCATTGGATACTGTTGGGTTCATCCTGCGAATGCCAGGATTCCATCCGTGTAAAGAGAGATACATCGTTTATGGAGTAATGGCATATAGTAAGGGCTTCACAGATCAATTCGACCACCTTGGTGATAAAGAACGCATCATTATTGAGAGAGATACAGAAACAGGAAAGATGGTCTGCTGGAGCACAACGGGCCATGGAGCAATGGACCTTATTCCAACAGATGTTAGTAGGTTTAAGTCTGTTGAGGAAATTCTATCTAATTGTTACTTGATTGCTCAACCTGGAGATCATGCATTACGCCTTGAAGTCCCAGAAGGCAAAAGGGCACGTTGGGATATCACTCAACGGATGTGGGAAATGGCAACTGGCGGAGTTTCATACGAAGCAAAAGAAGCAAGTATGCTGAGCGCGGATGAGATTGAGAGAAAACTAGATTTCAGATTTTATCGATTCGCTCAAGCAGTTATTGAATTGGAGAGGATTTGGAAGGGTCTTCAACTTGGGACTCTTGGAGAAGCAGTGGAAGCTGTTCTGGATAAGATTCCTGACCACATAGAGAAAAAGAACCAGCGAGTGTTGAAAGTTATAGAAGGCTTATTACATCTCTTATGGTTCAAACCTCCAATACGTTGCCTAGAACCAGCTCGGAAAATATACGAAGATTTGAAACATGAACCCACACCAACTAAGGTTGAAAGGACAATTGTGTCTTATGTTGGTGAACTTGTTTACAGTCTCAATGATATAATAGAGAAAGCAAAGTACATCAAATGGAAAAGCGTGATGGACAAGAAAGCATTCAGCGAGAGCGATGCATTTGAAGGCCTGGAACTTTCAACAATGGCAAAGGAAGCTTTTGCGGTGGCTTTAGAAGATATACTTCAAGAACATACCTTAGCATATATTGGATACCCTGAGAGGGGAACGATGAAAGATAAAATGATGAGGATTGCGTTTGGAATAGTAATTCTTCCACTTAGACTAGTTTCATCATTTACGAAATCAGTTATTGCCAAAATCCCATTTCCAAAAAAGACAAACAAGGATGTTGAATCGACAGAAGATCATTCAGATTTAGAATCTACTTCAAATGGAGAGGTAAACACCTGAAGGAGATCAGATGCATTCTCAAGTACCAATGTCCCCTGAGGTGCTTTCGGACTCTCATTTGGATTTGCCCAGGTTAAGAGGATAGGCATCATCTCACATCTGATTGCAGCTTCAATGTCAGCATTAACATAATTACCCACGAATGCACAAAGCCTAGGGTTCACACCAAGTTCTTTTGATGCATTCAGTAATGTGTATGGACTTG
Organism: Candidatus Thorarchaeota archaeon; assembly: GCA_016841005.1. The sequence goes on from JAEORG010000039.1 coordinate 16,834, forward strand.
GTTTTGAATAACCAATTACACCGCCCCATTGCACTGTCGCGAACAAATCACGAATACCCATTCTCTCTATAAATGGTTCAGGGTTCGATGTCCGTCTTGTGCAAATCCCCAAAAGATATCCCCTCCTATGCAGCTCTCGAACAGTAAGTAATGCATCGTCAGTGAACCGTTCAATGGGAGTCTTTTGAAATTCATTTTCGATTTTGATGATGATGTCATCAGTTAGATTTTTGATTCCAAGGTATTCAAAGAGAAGTCTATCAACGAATACCCACTCCTCAGGTTCATCCCCCCAATGAGGGTCTACATCATTCTCCAGCTGATATTGATGTATTATAGAATCTGCAGTTTTCATTGCTTCCCAAATCGTTCCATCGTCTAAGTGACTGATATCAACACCATTCTTTATTGAAACTCTACGCCATAGTTTTGGAATTTCCTCAATAAGTTCAGTCAGAGTATGATGTAAATCAAATAGGATAGCTGAAATTTGCATGGTTGAAATTCATCCTGTGTAATTGTACCAAGTCGATACCTTCAAGAACGTTTGATAGTCGCACCTTGTAGGTTTCGGGATGTTAAACACCATGAATAATATTGCTATACTCGGAAATGGCGTAGCTGCAGTTACTGCAATCAGAGAACTCAGACGTCTGGATGACCAAGTTCCTATCGATGTCTTTAGTGATGAGAAACATGCTTACTATCCTAAACCAAAACTCATCGACTTCATCCGAGGAGACCTTGATGAGAAACAAGTAATTCAATATGATAGAGATTGGTATGAGAAGAAGGGGGTAAATCTACGACTTGATGAACCAGTTCAAGATATAATCCCCGCATCAAGAAGCGTGCTTACCCAGAAAGGCACCTATATCGGATATGATAGAATTCTAATGGCTGTTGGGAGTCATCCATTTGTACCTCCAATTCATGGAACTGAAAAGAAGAACGTGCATGTATTACGGACACTAGACGATGCAAAAGATATCAAAGAAGCTGTGAAAGGTACTGGACGAGAAATAATTATTGGCGGTGGAATTCTGGGCATTGAACTTGCTGCCGCAATAAAAGCAGATGGTGGTGAGCCAATTGTCATTAACAATATCGGAACACTCTTACCAACTCAGTTAGATCAAGGCGCAAGTAATATCCTGATGTCAACACTCCAGAAAATGGGGATAACAGTTCTAACAGGCTTCATGTGTAAACAAGTTCAAGGTCATGAAGTTGCTACAGGTATCATTTCAGACAAAGGAGACAAAGTGAAGGGAGACCTTGTTGTAATTGCTGCAGGGATCCGAGCTAATACAAAGATAGCTGTTGACGCAGGGCTCGAAATTGGACCGGGAAGAGCAATCAAAGTGGATGAATATTTGCAAACATCTGAACGTGGTATATATGCCGCTGGTGATTGCATGGAATGGGAGGGAATAGTCTGGGGTATTATACCAGTCGCACTTGAAACAGCAAAAATTGCAGCACAGAATATGCTTAATGAAGGTAGTGCCACCTACGAAGGAACTACCCCGAGTAATACTCTGCAGGTTGCAGGTATAGATCTGACTTCAGTTGGCCTTTTCAATCCGAGATCCGCAGAATATGAATCCATCGTCATGGCAGACTCTGAAGATGGTACATACTTCAAAATTGTAACTAAAGACCATATTGCAGTTGGAGGAATCTCTCTTGGAAACAAGAAAGTTGCTTTCAAGATACGAAAATTGATTCGAGATAAAGTTGATATTTCGGATCAGCGACATACCATCTTTGAGGTTTAAGGTTAGTCTATTTCATCCACTCGAGGCTGTCGTTCTTTCCCTTGTGGAGTTAGAGATATCACTCTTTGCGCAGAATCACGAAGTTCTTCCATATGAGTGACAACAATGACTTGGTCTACAATCTTCAATCCAGCTATCGCTTCTGGAAGCCACCTCCTTCTCTGTGAATCGAGTCCAGCACCAGGTTCGTCAAGACTGATTAAACCAGGAGGTGGACCAGTAACTGAGTGTTTCTGAAGAGCGGTGTTGACAGCAACCCGAAGTGCAAAATTGACACAAACATCTTCTCCGCCCGATGCAGCACTAAGGCTTACTCTATTCCCCCTTAAGTCATAGAGCGCCACTTCGTAGTCATCATCGATGATCAGATCGCTATAACGATCTCCGAAGATGCTACGGAAAATCTCTCTTGCCTCTGATCGAATGTAGGGGCGTAGTTGTACTTCAGCAATGTCAGGCACAGTTTCCAATACTTGTTTGAGGTATTTGGCAATCTCTGATTCTTCTTTCAATTCGTCATATTCTACAGTCATCTCTGGTGAGGTTAGCTGTTTGTTGACTTCAAGGAGCGATGTTTCAACCTTATGCAGAATATTCTGAATAGTATTAAGATCCTCACTCTTACCTGAAACCTCCACAATTCGATCAAGACTTTTCAATGCATACTCAAGCTCAGCATCCGTTGGTAGATGAGTCTTAATCGAATCCAATCTTGCCTTTGTCGCTTCAAGTAACTCTATTTGTTTTCGGAGGTCACGTAGCTCTTTCTGAACCTTGTCGCTTGTCTTATCGTAAATCCCAAGCCCCATCATATTAAACAGGTCAGTTCGCCGCGTCTTTGGAGTCATTCTTGAAAGTCTGTCAATTTCGCCCTGTCTGACGTATGTCAAAGCAGAGAATGCATGTCTGTCCATGCCAACTAGTTTGATTATCTCATCATCAACTCGTTTTGCACCTGAAGAAAACGGTTCCTTCTCAGAATCTTCAAAGAGATCTGCATTTGTTTCACCAGGATGTATTGAACGTCGTACTCTGTACATTCTGCGATTGATAGGTGCTTTGAATTCAAGTTCCACAATCGCTCTTTTTCGACCATGGCGAATTAGATCTTCAACCCGAGGAACTTTCTTCTCTTTCCTGGTGACTTGACGGAAGAGAGCAAATTCGATAGCTTCTAAGATGGATGTCTTTCCACTACCATTGGGTCCAACAATTGCAGTAGTTCCCGGAAGTATAATGAACTCTTGATCACTGAAGACTTTGAAGTCGATGAGACGCAACTTGGAGAGCACTCTAAGGACCTCCTTCAACCTTTCTTAGTTGTTCCAATATCTTATCCGTACCTGAATACTTGTGGTAGTCAAGATATTCCTTCAGAGATGTTTCTACGTTGAGAGGCTCTGTTAATTCAATTGGAGCTGGTTCTGCAACCTGCCAATTTGGTTCTATATGGAGGAACAATGGTTTCAACCGTTTCTCACCATAGTGAATTAGACTTGTCCGTTCAATTCCCCTTTCAGTTTCTGGGCTAACGATACCATTCACGTTCATGATGATTATTGATTGACTCTTTTTCTTAGGTGATAAACCACCTAACCAGCTTCGCATCGCTTCGTTCGCTTCTTTTGAATCCATACCAGTAATATCAAGTCCAGTATGGAACTTAAACTCCCGAACATCATTCAATTTCTCGGTATGAAATTCAACACCATTTACATCAATATCTACAATGATTAATTTCCGAGTGCCACTCATTTCTCTCTTCCAATCAACGATACATGTAGATCCTGGTCGACCCACAGAATTTTCTTCATCGAGTCTGAAATTATGCGCATGACCACAACCAACATAATCATACCTTGCTGGTAATTCTTCATATTGACCTGGAACATGATGACAGAAGAGCAGTGTTATGTCACCTGTAGATGTCATCGAGTTAAGATAACTTTCAAATTTCTTTTCCCTTGTCCACGAAACCAAGTGCATCCGAACTGTCTTTCCATCAACATCAAGAGACATCTCCCGAATGTCTGTTTCTCCAGTTGATATCAATAGTCCTGCATTCTCTAACATCCAAACTGGACTCTGAGCATGTCTGTACCCGTAAGGAATATCATGATTGCCTTGTAATATGACGACGGGGACTTTCTCCTTGAGGCCTTTAAGGAGGTCGACTACAAAATTTGTATCGTCAGGCATTGGAAAAGGGGAGTGGAATAAATCTCCAGTATGAACCAAGATATCCGGAGAGCTTCTCATCGCCATATCTATTGCTTTTGCAAGACATTTTCTGGCATCTTCCCTTCGCTCAATCAACTGAAAGAGAGATGATCCAAGATGTGAATCTGATAGGTGAGCAATTCTAACCATTTCGCCCTCATCCTCCAGTGAAGGATGTAAAGATGATTGGATTAAGTCCGGTACTAGCATTCAGACTATTTGAATTGTCGTGTCAATCAGGTACCAACTCAGTTTGAGATTGTGTATAATTCTTGTTTTTCCTTGCTATCTTCATTGGCATTTGTTTAACATATCGTATTTCAGAATTTTGTGCTAAAGCAACCTTTTTAGTCAATAGACTGAAGGTTTACGCAGTTGTTCAACGTAGGATGCAATAATATAGTTGCATACTAGGAATGACGGAGGAAAGAGAAATGAATCTCAAGGGTACAAAGACCGAGAAGAATCTACTAACTTCTTTTGCTGGAGAGTCGCAAGCAAGAAATAGATATACTATGGCTGCCAAGACTGCCAAGAAAGAAGGTTATGCCCATATTGCATCAGTATTTTTGGAAACTGCTGGTCATGAATTGGAGCATGCGAAACGGTTCTTCAAATATCTAAAAGAAGGAGGAGCAACTGAAGTCCTAAAAGTTGAGTGGGATTTTCCAACATCGGGTTCTTATGAAACAACCGAGGAAATTCTCAGACATGCTGCTGCTGGTGAAAAATTCGAATATACAGAGATGTATCCAGGATATGCAGTCACTGCTGAAGAAGAAGGATTCCCGAAAATCGCTCATCAATGGAGGATGATTGCACATGCTGAATCTTGGCATCACAGACGCTATCTAGCCCTTGCAGACCAAATCGCTGATGGTTCAATCTTTAAGAAGAAAGAGAAGGTTCAGTGGCGCTGTGAGAACTGTGGCTATATTCACGAAGGGGAGCATCCACCTGAGATATGCCCTGCTTGTCAACATGATAAAGGATACTTCATGTTATATAACGACGAGTATTAGACAACATTCGTTTTGCCTTGGTTCTAACTAGAATCAAGGCACATCTTCTTTTTATAGAAAAATCAAGAGGGAGAAATGATGGGCCAGTTGGCGGTACGTCGTGTTGGATGGGGGGCGTTTGTGGCGGGTTGTTG
>JAEORG010000345.1 GCA_016841005.1 Candidatus Thorarchaeota archaeon
ACTCCGGATTCAATGAATGTGTTTCAGTAATCGAATTGCATCACTACAATTTTTTGATTTCATGAACTAACTCGTCAAGCCATGACTGAATCTTTTCCAATGGCGCATCCCATCTCTGTTTTTTTACATTCCACAATTCAGCTGGGAAAGACCAGTTCCCATAAACACCTATGTCGAGAAGTGCCATATTTACATTCCATCCAAGTTCTCTGATAACTCGCATCATTTTGGTAGAGCCTCCAACTGGTAGTTCTGTTATCATGAGAAGATTTCTAGAATCATCATATCTGAGAAATGTTTTTGGTAATTCTCGAGACCAAACATCAAGAATCTTATTCATTCTTTTGTCATGTGATCGTAAAGCAACCCGCTCAACGAGACCTAAGTTGTAAGCTCCCCAATTCTTTTTGATTAGTCCTTCTGAATATAATTTTTTGAAATGTTCTGAAAATCGTTTTTGACCAATTTTTAATTTCATTCTGAGTTCTCTAGATGAGATTATACGTTTATTGATCAATTCCAATATCTTGATGTCAAGTTCATCTATGTATGACTCAGTCATTTTAGCAGGAGTATCTATTCTTTCAACTAAATCATCAAGAGATTCGTTTTCGATTCTATTTCCCCAACCCTGCAGAGCAAGCCATGGTATTTCCCAACGTCGATTTGTTAAATTGTAATGGTAGAATGAATGGTGTAAAGCTGCGGAATGGGTTTCTGCAATATCTACCTTTATGCCATTGGAACGAAGAATGTTTGCCATCTTCTCAATCGAATGAACCGAATCGTGGTTGTCCGGAACGCTAAGTCTGGTTAATACTTGCCCTGGACCATTTAGGATGTTTTGTATCCTGAAGAGAAATGGGCAATGAGCAAAATAACGAGAAGGATCATCATCTGGTTCGCTTTCAACCAATACATCAATCGATCTGATTCCTATTTTTGAGAAAGGAGTATTGGTTGTTTTGATGAGTATGTATCTCTTTTGCAATCGATTTACTAATGTTGAAATCCATGCATTACTCAGATTTAACTCATCAGCTATTTCAGAGAGAGTGGTTGTGTTTGTTTTCAACAGGGCATCTATGACTTTCATCTCAGTAGGATTTAGCTCAACATCAATATTTTGGGTCCTTTTTTGCATATATTCAACATATGAGATGAAATCTAACTTACGACCATATTTCTCCATACTCGAAAATTCATGGAGAAGCGTATCTAGTTCTCCATCTCCACCTAGCGAAACCATCCAGTTCATGGTTGCATATGAAGTATATGTGAGATTTTGCCACACACGTATCTTTTCCTCTATTTTCCATACCTCTTCCCATTTTTGCTTTTCACCTCTAAGTAAAGACTGTCTGGCAAACTCACAGGAAACATCGTATTTTGCTTTATCACAGATGTTTGAGGGAAGTGAATGAAATAGGCATTCACGATAGATAACGCCAGCTAGGGGTATCAGGTTTATATTCGTATTTTCAGTAATATATAACGTAGGAGATGTTTCATCCAAATACCCTCCGAAGCGAAGAGTTTCAGAATCTGATATTATCTTTATCTTTCTCGGGACTATATTTACCTGATAGTGAAAACGATTGTCAATTACCCTTGAAGCCTCTTTCCAAATCGACAAGACCTCATTATTCACAATCGCCACCAATTCCTACTGTAAGCACCACCTTATGAGTCTGTAGTTTATCATGCTATTCTATGGTTGCGTTTTGGAACACAATTTTCATTCTACATTGACAATTACGTCGTGCTACTTTGTATTCATTCCCATTAGGTATTACTTGATAATGATGCAAGATCCATTCGATTATCCTGAGGAACCTTGGTAGTCTGTATTTTCTTGATTGTCCAAGGTAAACATAAAGAGTGAGAGAATACAGCTTTTTAGTATGATTCTCTCACCAAGTTTCCTTTTTTGTTGGAATAGATTTTGATATGCGCGCTCATGGAATCAGCGGTAGTACAACGAATTCAAAATAGATTGCGAATATTGCCATAACAATTCCTGCAAGAACGAAACTCCAAGTATGAATTCTTGATATGAACTTGGCAAATCGCTTTTTATATGCAGTAACAATATAGAGAATCACAAGGTTTGCTTTATCCAAAGGAATGATTTCTCTCTTATCCATCCTATGATTACGTTTGAATTCAAGTTCAAGATCACTTAGAAATGCATCTTGGGTTTGTTTGGTACTGAAATTGCTTTTATGAAGGAGTTTTTCGAAGTTGGGGATATTCTTTTTGAAATACCATCGCTCTTCTATCCAATCGTATTTCTGATGGGGGTATTGGAAATTCGAATCGAGGTGATGTTTGAACACACTGATTAATCCACCAATGAGAAGAACCATCAACGGTGGGATGAAGATGTAGGTGAAGAAATGATACATCCAATTGTCTGCTACCATTGTGAGAATTAGTCCTATCCCTGCTATTGCGAGAGCTACAAGATTGTTTGAAGTCGAAGCGTTCTCTTGTCTTATGTTTTCATAATACTCTGAACGATCGACTGTGAATTCGATTAGTGTGACAATTCTTTCATAGAGAAAATCCAAATCCTCCGGGTCATCTGGGAGTGGAGTGGAGAGAATCTCCAAATATCGTTTCTTGAAGTCAGCATCCTTGTCATCACTCAATTAGAAACCTTCTGATAACTTGTTAGATAAGTGAAATTCTTTAGATTTCCTGCCAGATAATGAATTTTCCTCTTTTCTTAAGATGTATTTCTCTCAACTCTTTTTCCGATAATAGACATTGTATATAATAGCGAAAGCAATGGGCAATCCTGTACCAGCTATGAAACTAATAGCAAAGAAAACACCCGCCATGCTTTCAGGTTCTGGTAGATAAATGAAAACTCGGTCGGTCCCCTGATTATCGAATACATCATACAATACTAGATTCACAACATATAATCCTGGAATTGGAGTTGTGAGATTGAAATTAATATCAGATCCATCCCAGAATCCACTTTCTACAATACTGTTATTCACAAGAATCTCGAATCTAAAGGGTGTTAGATCGGATGCATTCCATGTCAACAATACCTCAGTATCTGTTGATTCAAGTCTGAGGTTCTTGAGGTGTCCAACATCAGGCCCAGAGTCATCAGTTCGAGACCGATCATAGTTCAGTGCCACTATTGCATCAAGAAGAACATTAGATCCTGCTCTGTATTCGATTCTGATGTATCTGATTTTGGAAAAGCCTGTTGATGCTAGATCGAATTGCTGAACACCTTTACCTTGACCTAACAAGACAAAGCCACTATTTAGAGTATCAGAAACCCTAATAGTATAATTACCTCCCTTGGCGATGACCTTGAAGTCATTCCCTACACCATCAATTATCTCTTCATTCTCACCCATGTCAAGTGTGATATATCCATTCGAGTAGTCAACGGTAATGGATGCATACTCCTCATCAGGAGGTC
>JAEORG010000346.1 GCA_016841005.1 Candidatus Thorarchaeota archaeon
AAACCCGACTATGTTCTGGTTCATTATGTTTCTAATACCATTCGCACTGATTATAGTGCTTTTCATAATCCTGTGGACAGTTCAAGAAGGAACGCGTTGGCAGAAACACAGATTTCTTGGAGTATTTGCCAGATTTATACAGGCATCTCCTGGACGAGCCTTTGGTACATTCCTTATTCTCACAATTGCAATTATTCCTGCAACTTTGGGACTTATGTATGGTAACTGGTTGGACATCTTCGAATCTGGAAGCGCACCAAGTAATACAGTCGATATTGTTAATGCTTTGTTGATAATGTTCCTCCTACTCGCTTTTATGATTGCAGTTGTCTGGGGAGCATTCTCTTCATGGAGACAATCGGTCAGACAAGTTGCAGATGTCAGAGTACGAACCACACAGTGATACTTATCACATCGGGTGACTTACCTAACTTGAGAGAAACCGGATGACCTCTAACTAAAGGCATCCGAGTCTTCTCCGAGTTTTCGTTTGGAGATTCTTTCATGACCACTCTTGACCTTGAAAACGACATCCATGTTGTCATTGGTGGTGGATTTCCTTATTGTAACACTATTGTAATCATGTCAGATGAGATTGGAGTAATAGATCCTGGTTGTAGAATTGAAGATATCAGGAAATTTCTAGTCCGTCATGATAAGGACATTCATGATATAGATTATATCGTTCTCAGTCACATCCATCCAGATCATATAACTCATGCATCAAGAATTCAAAGATTGTCAAAGTGTAAGATAGTGGCAAACGAAATCACCGCTCCTTTGTTTAATAATAAGGAAATGATGAAAGAATTCCTCGGTTTCCATCGCGAACATAAAATTCGACCATTCTGGGAAGAGTTGGTCAATGAAAGGATGTATGGTTGTTTAGATGAAGGACATGTTGATATTATACTTCGAGATGCAGCTGAATTTGACATTGGAGATGTAACATTGAGAACCTTCTACACACCAGGACATCTTCCTGATCACATGTGTATTGAATTCCCAGAATTAGAACTGATTTTTGGCGCGGATATAGATTGTACTGATTTTGGCCCGTTTTATGGTCATCCAAATGCATCAATCACTGAATTTAGAGATTCGATCCACCGTCTATCCAATCTTGATTTCAAAGGTCTCATTAGTGGACATCTTTCAGAACCTTTGATCAAAGATTACAAATCCGCTTTGAAGTCCTATGAACTTCAGATAGATATGAGGGAAGATTTTGTCCTGATGGCGATAACAGGTGGGGCAGGAACTGTTGATGAAATCACATTGAATCCTATTATTTACCGCTCACTATCCAATGTCGTATTTTTGCAGTTCGAGAAATGGATGATTGAACATCATGTTGATAGTCTTCTTGAGAAAGAGTTGATTCGAGTCGAAGACGATAGATATATTCCAACTCAGACTTGAGTCGATCAGAAAAACATCTCAGGGGTTATCGAAATCATTTGAAAGTACAGAATAACTGCTGAGAATAGAAAAACGATTACCATGTTTAGTACTTTATTCGAGATCTTCACGTATGGTAGAATAAATGATGAGTTTTCAAGATAATTACGGTATTCATCTCCCATTTGATCTACGAGATAATGCTCTTCAGCAAGTGCAAGACCTATGTATCCTAGGACCATCAGAAACCAAAGTATGATTGTTTCCTCTGCAGAAACATAACTGATTCCGAATGTATTCAAAAGAATCCACCAACTTCCTGCAGTGAGAGTCGATGTGAACATAATGGCTCCTAAGTACTGTGGATGTCTGATGTACCTATATATTCCTGATGTGACCAGACCTTTCTTTTTCGCAAAAAATAGATAGAATACTGAGTAGATCCATATTATAAAACCCAAATCGAAAATAGCTGTCTGAATTGTTGGACTTGAAATCAGTGGTATAAACCAGTTTGGATAGATTCCACTAGGAGCCCCGCCAATTAAAACAATGAGCAATCCGAAGAGGGGAAATGTCATCAGACCTGCCCATATCAATGGAGTGCTTTGAAGAAGAATAACAAGATGACCTGTTATTCGGAGAAACCAATCCTTCGCACGTTCACCGGATTTTGTTTCGTCATTTTTCACTATCGATTCCCAAAATATATAGATGAATATCTATTAATGAGGATTGGCAGGTACGCAACATCACTCCAATTTAGGGGTATATCTATTTTCGAAATCGACGGAGAAGAACGATAAATGCCACTGCTCCATATATCAACACTACTGAAACAACGATGAGGATTCTCGCTCAGAATTCCATTGGTACCCATTGAATAATCCTCATTTCACCACCGTCAAGAATAAGAGGCGGAGTAGTAGTGGGTTGTGTTTCTGTATTCGTTGAACTTGATGATGGTAGAGCCATGGAGTTGTATACACATGTCTATGAAGGAAGCCCAATATCAATTTCCACGCTAAGTTTCTGGATTCTTTGGCCAGTTCCACCGATTATTCTCATGTGTGTAGTGTATTGGGGATTGTTTTTCGGAGTTAGAAAATTCAATGCACGCTATGCAGGACTTGAGAAGACTAGTAAGACTGCATTCCCAGATGCCGCCCCCAGTGAATCATATAATCGCGAATGATTGTCCGATACAAATACTTTTTACTATTGTTAACTTTCTTTCAATGAGGGGCATATTTGTCAAATAAGAAAAACGACCACAAGGCGAATCGTCTAATCAAGGAAAAGAGCCCGTACTTGCTACAACACGCCTATAATCCAGTAGATTGGTATGCTTGGAATGACGAGGCGTTTGAGAAAGCAAAATATGAGAACAAACCTATCTTCCTATCCATAGGGTACTCTACATGCCATTGGTGTCATGTTATGGCTCACGAATCATTTGAAGATGGTCAAGTAGCCAAACTCATGAATGATGCATTCATCAATATCAAAGTTGATCGAGAGGAAAGACCTGACATCGATAAGATATACATGCAAGTCGCACAGATGATGACTGGTCGCGGTGGATGGCCTCTCACTATAATTATGACTCCTGATAAGAAACCTTTCTACGCGGATACATACATTCCAAAAAAGATGAGATACGATAAACCTGGAATGGTTGATCTCATACCAAGAATCGATGAACTTTGGAAGAATGATCAAGAAAACATTTCAGATGTTGTAGAAAGAATCATGGACGCTCTAGATACATCAAAGATTGGTGTTCGAACCAGACAGCTTGACATAGATGACATAGAGAAAGCCTTCGAATCTTATACTCAGAGATTTGACCAGAAGAATGGAGGATTTGGTGGGGCTCCAAAATTCCCCTCACCACACAACTTGTTGTTCTTGTTAAGGTACTGGAAAAGAACGAATGATGCATGGGCATTACACATGGTAGAGAAGACATTGACTGAAATGCGACTTGGAGGAGTCTATGATCAAATTGGTTATGGATTTCACAGATATTCAACTGATGCCCACTGGCTGATTCCGCATTTCGAGAAGATGTTGTATGACCAAGCCATGCTACTCATGGCGTATACTGAAACTTACCTCGCAACCAAGAACCAGCAATATGCTCAAGTTGTACATGAAGTTGTTGAATATTTAGTACAAGATATGCGCTCACCGGAAGGAGCATTCTATTCAGCTGAAGATGCAGATAGTGAAGGTGAAGAGGGGAAGTTCTATGTTTGGGACTATGAAGAGATTGCATCCATATTGAGTGGAGAGGAGAGAGACCTCTTCATTAAAGCATTCAATATCAAAGAAGATGGTAATTTTCTCGATGAAGCCACAAGAAAGAAGCATGGTGCAAACATCCCTCATCTTAAGTTACATCCAGCTAAATTGGCTGAATCACTTGGAGTTGAGAGAGGCAAACTGAAAGACACCATTTCTAATGCAAGGCAGAAATTATTGGATGTCAGATCTGGAAGAATACGTCCTCACCTAGATGATAAAATTTTGACAGATTGGAATGGACTCTTAGTGGCAGCTATTGCGAAGGCAGCTAGAGCAATGGGTGATGATGATTACGCGGACATCGCAAAAGAGGCAATGGAGTTCATTCTACAGAAAATGAGGAAACCAAATGGCGCTTTACTTCATAGATACAGAGAAGGCGAAGCTGCAATAGATGGGTTTCTGGATGATTACGCATTTGTCATTTGGGGTTTGATAGAACTCTACGAAACAACATACGAAACAGTCTATCTTACTGAAGCTCTAGAACTACTCAAGATCCAGCTCTCTCGGTTCTGGGATCCTGAGCATGGAGGATTCTTCTTCACGGACAATAGCTCTGAAGCCCTTCTTCAGCGTCAGATTGATGCATATGATGGAGCAATACCTTCTGGAAATTCAGTTTCAATGTATAACCTAGTACGGCTCGGTCGAATGTTAGGCATTCCAGAATATGAAGAACAAGCTGCCCAAATTGGGGCACGTTTCTCAGGTATTATCGAACAGAGTATGGGAGGATTCTCAATGATGCGTTCCGCCTTGGATTATGCCCTTGGACCAACAAACGAAGTTGTAGTCGCAGGGGATTCTGACGACAAAAATACATCCAAGATGCTTCGGGAGTTAGAAACCATATTTCTCCCAAACTTGACAGTACTACTAAGGAGCACACCAGATCAAATTGCTATACTGAATGAGATAGCTTCCTATACGAAATTTCATGAACCAATCAACAACAAAACAACAGCTTTCGTCTGCATTGAACAGAACTGCAAGTTACCTACAAGTGAGAAGGACCAGATGATGGAAATGCTAAGCAAAACCTAATTTCATGGCGCCTTCCCATAGCCTTATTTTGTTGTTATAGAGGCTCCCATTCTAACAGGCAATAATTTACCTCGGAGAAGTCTGATCCAATGTCATCCAATTTCAAGCGTGTAGTGCTTCCACTAATGTTTTTCTTTGTTCTAATTATGCCTCTCTCTTCTGTTCCATATATAGTAGAAAATTCGACTGCGTCGACTCCGAGGACTCTTGCACAGACTGATCAATATCGGGTGTATCATGGGGGTTCAATAGATTCAGTGCGTTTCGTAGAATATAACAATCTTACAGATGCATTGGAAGCTATAGATTCGGGTGAGGCTGATTTACTTGGGCATCGAATCAATGCATCTGACTATGCACTTGTTGACAGCTATAGTTCAGTGGAACAGGAATGGGTATATGACGAACTCTCAACGCTTCTGTCCATCAATGCTAAGTATTATCCATTGAATAATTTTCATCTTAGAAGAGCGATAGCTTTTGCAGTTGATAAGGAAAATATCTCAGAAACTGCAATGAATGGAACTGTCGATCCTATCGATCTTGCAGTGCCGCTCTACAATGAGTATTCCTTAGAATCAACAGAAGGTGGTTTGTTTTATGATGCGAATATTGCTAGTGCGATTATGGAATTAGCCCTTGCTGGAATGCTCGATGTTGATGATGATGGCGTTGTTGAAGGACCTGATGGTAGTGAAGTCGATTTCCCCTTCTGGTATCCATGGGACACACCAGGAATGAATGACACAGCATCAATCATCTCACAAAATCTTCTAGATGTTGGAATTAATAATACACTTTTACCTCTGACTTCTGCTAATCTTCAGTATCAGGTAGCCCATCACAACCTCACATACGGATTGGCACTTTATGAACAGAAGCTGAGTCAATTTGGATACGACTGGGTAGCAATGACATTTCATAGTTTTGCGCAAACAATCGTAGGCCATAATATTGCCAATATCTTCAATGCGCAGCTGAATGATCTTGCAGAACGATATTTGGATGAGGTATACTTAGAAACTGCAGAGGAGATTGGTCAAGAAGCGATGCTTGCAGTAAGAGACCTCTGTCCGGTAGTTCCACTTTTTACATATAGATGGCTTTCAGTATATTCAGAGCAGAATTTCGAAAATTGGCCAGAAGATAAGAATAGAGGGGTACTAAGTCTTTGGACACCTGTTACAGTTACCCCCACAGGTTCCTCAAGCGAACTTGTAGTAGCAGTCCTTCCTCAATTTTTTGATTATTTCTTCAGGTCCCTCAATCCATTCTTCGGAAATCAAACAATTGGTCAAGACTGGATTGAAGGTATGTTTAATCCATACTTACTGGTGTATGATTCTCCTATTGCAACAAGCCCTGATGGATTTCCAGTGCCTAGACATGCAACTTCTTGGGAGATGCAATTCTTAGGAATTGCGCCAGATATCGCGTATAATCAGTCCCGAGTGAATTTCTATTGTGACCCAAATGCAAACTGGACTGATGGAGAAGTAATGAATGCGCAGGACTACAGATTCACTTTCGAATATTATAGCAATAATTCCTTGACCGAATATGAGCATCTAGGTGATACTGTCAAAGTTACAGGAGATTACCTTGCAGGGATATTGGATGAATACAAAGATATGTTTCTATATCGACGGATAGGGGAACTTCCGATTCTTCCTGAGCATGTCTGGACTGACCGAGACCCAGATACTTGGGATCCAACTGTCACACAGGCCATAGGGTCAGGACCATTTCTGTTCTCCCAGTTCACTCCTGGTTCCGAACTAGTACTGTCTGCAAATGATGATTATTATCCTGAGATTGATAATGAGGTCCCAACACTCAGGTCACTCTCTATAATACCTGAAGAACCAATACCTGCAGAGAGCGTTGTTTTTAGGGTTTTTATTGATGATAGAAGCATTGTTAATAATGTGACAATCATCTACACGTACCAGGTTGGACAGATTAACTTCACAGAATCACAGATGATGATATCAGATGCTACAGGTTTTGAAGCAACAATACCTGCAAGAGTGACTGCTACAACGGTATCATGGCGAATAGAAGCAACTGACATCTGGGGCAATAGAGCTATTGTAGCAAGTGGTTCCTATAGTAGATCTATAACTACAGATGTTGACGGTTTCGAGTCAACCCTTTTACTCGCTTTAGAAATATCAGGAGTTGCACTTGCAGTGCTTATTGCAATCATCCTAATTCGCAGAAGACGAAAGTAGTCTTATTGACTGGGAGTTCTCTTGATTTTCATTATCACCACAGCGGCGATTACAACGACAACAAACCCTGCGACGATTAACAAAGGAC
>JAEORG010000347.1 GCA_016841005.1 Candidatus Thorarchaeota archaeon
CGACTCCCAGAAGGTCGTTTTGCGGGAGTTCCCATGCTATGAATGAACCGATGACTTCAAACAAAACGAAGAATGCCAGATACATTGACCATCTATTGAACCACTCTGTCTTCTGTTTTTCAGCTGTGGTTCTTTGCTGGTCAATTTGCATCTTTTCAAGTTCTATTCTATTTTTCAGAGAATAAGCTACTTTGTTAAATTTCTGTTCTAGCTTTTCCAAATCTTGTAAAGGATTATAGATATTTACTTCTGAAGATTTCGGCCATTCTAGTTCTTTCAACAATGAAATTGAAAGCTGGTAGAAATCTAAGGATTCGTTTATTTCAACAAGATTCTGGAGTTTGTTTTCTAAAGATATACTTGGATTATCCAAATCCAAAATGGATTGAACAAGTGTATGATAACAGTCCTCTAGAATGAGAACTTCTCCACCGAAGAAGCTGTAGATTTCAGATTTCATAATTTGATTTCGATTTTCTTTCACTTTCCCGAGTACTTCATTAGAGATTACAATATCGAGATGTTTGTTAGTAGGGTCGTTCTCAATCATATCAAAGTAGGGCTTACTTTCAAAGACTGTGCAATTTAGAGGAAGCAATCCTAGATTTATGTAAGGAATTACTAGGTTGTTAGGGGGATCATGAAAATTCACTTCCAAACGACGAACGACATCTTCCTCGACACACTCACCCTTGATTCTAAAATTGGTGACTTGTTTTTCGAATTCCTCAAGATCTTCTACTATCAACACTACGTGGCTAGAAACGAATGAATAATTGTTGGATTCAGGGAATGCACGCCCATTTTCCATAATAGCACGACATGATTTTGAAATCTCTGAGATGAAATTCTCATAGGAGTCATCCTTCGAAAAATCAATTACAAATTGGAACGGGTTATTGTCGGGATCCCAACCTCCCGTTCTTGAAAGGAGATGCAGACGGGCTGGAGTCCAAGTGGGACTAAAGAAGACAGACTCCATGACCTTAGAAGGGTCCCCGGAAAAAGTATAGTGATTTTCACGGTTGTGTATTTTTGCGATTTTCTCAAGATTCTCTGTGTCATTTTCAACTGTAATTCTAGCAGCGCCTAAGCGATTTGTATCATCATCAAACACTCTTGGGATTCTGAATTCACCAAAGAGATGAAAGTGAATCGATTTTGCAATTTCGGGATGTACTGCAAGATTTAGTCCTAATGAATAGACTACAGTCTTTACTTTTGCCTTCAACTCAAGGCATCTCTTACAATCCACATCAGTCCAACTATCTACAAGCTCATCCAAACCTTTAGGGAAGCCTGTACAATATCGTTTACTATCATGTTTCTTGAAATGGCGTTTTCTGGGCTTTGGCTTTTTCTGAATCTTTCTTCCTTTCTTAGCTAGAATTTCTTGTTTAAACGACATCGTTCCCCCTCCGAACTATATCAGGATTGATTATTTGGATATTTATTCTTCTTTTCTTTCTTTGGGATACTTTACTATTCAAGTGCTTTTGGTGCAGCTTGCCTATACTTCGTCAGACACTGCATCGGAAACTACAGACACCTCGTCCAACACGCATGTTGACCATTCAATACATCAGCAATCCAGTTATGATTATGCGGCTGGCACTTGTGTTCATTCGTCGCATTAACCTTGAAGTGCGCTTACTCAGGCAGATACCACCAAGTAGCATTCTACTGCTTCTTCTAGCAACATAGAAATGACCTTCTATCTTCAACCGAATACACTTATCTAGATTCCATCTCCTGAAAACGTGCGCATAAAAAGTGGTTGAGGGACCGTAGTGATAATCAAATCAATCAGAGTTAGAAACTTTAGATCAATTAGAGATGAAACACTAGACTGTGACACTCTGACAGTCCTAGTCGGACCAAATGGCTCTGGCAAATCTTCGTTTCTCAGAGCATTACGACTATTCTATGATAATTCTCCTAAATATAGTATTGATGATTTTTACAATAAGGATGAATCACAGCCAATTTCCATTCTTATCACATACACCGACCTATCCGACGATGAGAAGGCGCAGTATTCAAAGTATGTAGAAAGTGACCAATTAATGGTTGAGAGAGTTCTAGGACTACCTGTCGCAAAAGAGAATCGACGGTATCATGGTAATCGGTTAGTTAATCCAGACTTCGATGGATACAGAACTGCAAGTGGGAAGGCAGAGCTTACGAAAGAATATTCCAAACTTCGCGAAGGTCAATATAGTGACCTCCCCGACTACACCATAAAAGACGCAGCTCTGGACGCGCTCTCTATTTGGGAGTCTGAACATCCGGAAAGATGCATTAGACGCAGAGACGATGGCAGTTTCTTTGGATTTCAAGAAATCGGACTCGCGAAGTTGGAGAGATATACAAGACTCGTGTTCATCCCAGCTGTTCGGGAGGCATCTGATGATGCTGAGGAGGGGAAGAACAGCGTTCTTTCAGAAATAACAGATTTGATTGTTCGAAGTGCTCTCGGAGAGAAAGACCAAATTCGAGACCTCAGAGTAAGAACGCAAACTGAGTATGACGTATTAATGAATCCTGAAAATCTTCAAGAGATGGGTGAGCTTGAAACAACAATTGATTCGATATTCAAGACCTTTATTCCCGATGTAGGTATAAGCATAGATTGGAAATCCACAAAAAGTATAGAGATTCCAATGCCAGAGGCATCTGTTCGATTCGTTGAGGATAATCGTGAGTATCCAGTTTCTTCTTGTGGACATGGATATCAGAGAGCGTTAATCATGACTATGCTTCAATGTCTTGAAGTCGTCAAAACTAAGTCTAGAGTGCAGGTCCAGCGCGAGGATGCAATCGAACAGATAGATCCCAGCATTATCATTTGCATCGAGGAACCAGAGCTATATCAACATCCAATTAGACAAAGGCATCTTTCAGAGATTCTCTATTCTCTTACTCTCGGAGGTGTTGAGGGAGCATTTGAACGAACACAAATAATCTACTCAACACATTCTCCGCTCATGGTTGACATAAGACGTTTCAATAACATAAGACGACTTCTGAAAGTTAAGGTTGAGGAAGAGAAACCTGCAGCAACTTTTGTCATGCAGACGGAGATGGAGAAACTAGCAAGAATTCTTGAGAGAGTAAACGGAGTGCCCGAAGGGACATACAACAGTGTAACAACTGAAGCAAGATTGAAAGCAATCATGACTCCTTGGATGAATGAGGGGTTTTTCGCTAACACAGTTGTTCTTGTGGAGGGTGAAGAGGATAGAGCTTTGATAGCTGGTGTGGCGGAGGTGATGAAAGAGAATCTTGAGTCTCGAGGAATTTCAATAATTCCATGTATGGGTAAGAGTAACTTGGATAGACCTTACGCCATTTTTCATGAGTTGGGGATTCAAGTTTACGTAGTCTGGGACTCCGACATGGATGAAAGAGATACTAGACCAGAAGACAATCACCGATTACTACGCCTCGTAGATGCAGGTCAATTAGAGGATTGGCCTCAGATAATAACAGATAGATATGCATGCTTCCGAAAAACTATGATGGACACATTCATAAACGAAGTAGGTGCGGATGTCTATAGGTCTGCACTAGATTCAGCAAAGAATCAATTTTCAATAGCAAAAGATGAGCATGCCAAGAAGAATCCACACATTATCTCTGAAATGTTATCAGATATTTGGGCAGGTGGGAGGAAAAGTCCATCTATTGAAACCATGGTATCATGCATTATTTCCCTTAGGTAGTTCAAATGCCTCCAACTAAAGACTCCAAGTTTAACACCTTGGTAGAATGCACTATTTTGCCTACATCGCAATCTTCCGGTTATTCTCACCTCTTGTGATAATCTGAGCGTTCTGCCCGATATTTTGTCTTCTTGTCAATGGACTGCTAAGTGTCCTGTATGTAAATGGCTGTCGACTTATCTGATATATATGAGCACAAAAGGCGTCTTTGTGACAATCTGTTGAGAGTAGAATCCATGCAGGAGTCGCATGAATTTCTGCATTCCTATTCCTTGGATTTTCCTCGATGACCACTCCTCTCAAATAAGGGCAGCAGGTA
>JAEORG010000348.1 GCA_016841005.1 Candidatus Thorarchaeota archaeon
ATCCGCAGCTTCCGCTACGGATACCTATACTATCTATATATCTCAAATCAGCCGAGTGAAGCAATTATATCAACTTAATTCTGTTAGAGAACGTGGTGGTATCTTTGGGAAGTTTCGAAGAAAAAGCTTGTAGATTTGTATTTTCATTAGTTGTTCTTGTGCTAATGGTTCAAGTAATACCTGCTCTTGGTAATTACATAGGTCTAAACGCGATTCTTGGCTATCTTCTTGGTGTAATCTATATCAAGGACAGGTATGGTAGGTACCATTATACTTTAGATGGGAGATTTGTATCAAGTGAGGAAGCATTCTGTCTAGAGTGCATTCTACCTCTTATTGGTATAGCAATTCCAGCAGCAATTACTTGGTTCTCACTTCCTATGTATGCAATTCATGAACTGCTTGTTGCGACATTCGGCTCTGAAATTATTGGAATAATTGGAGGCTTTGGTTTATTCGAATAATCGTCAAAACTCAAGATTTAAATTTTCATGAAATACATAAGTAAATTGTATTTATACTTATGTAATCACAAACTTTAAATATATAAGCTTATACTATAATTACTTAGGTAATATTGTTCGTACTCGGCAATAAAACCATTGAGGGAAATATCATGACTCTGGAAAAAGAAACAAAGAAAGAAGCTAAAGAGCTTCCAAAGTGGCTCTCAGTTAGATACAACATGCTATGGAAAGAATTCAAAGATGAAACATTTGGTTTTGATGACGCCACCTCAGTTCTTGAAAAAAAGACTGATGATCGAGATGATAGTGTGCTAGTGATTCTTTCCGAACTACGAAAAGCAGGTTGGCTTTTTACAAAACCACATCCTCAAAATGGACGACGGAAAATATACAATCTGAAAAGTCGTACAGAGATGATTCAAGAAACGCTTTCGGTGGAAGGAAAGGCATTATCCAGATCTGAGATTGATTCAATTTTGAAAAAGGCAGCGGATTTAATACGTACTCGTGTCGATTACAAATTTATTCTCATTTTACTATTTTTCAAACGTATCAGTGACAAATGGGAACTAGAATATGACAAGGTATATGAAGAATCCATCAGAGATGGACTTTCCAAAGATCAAGCAAAGAGCGAGGCTGCAAATGCGGCTTATCACGATTTTGATATGCCACAAGAGTACTTGTGGGAAAATCTTCGTAAAGACGTGAGTAATCTTCCAGCCAAATTTTCAAGAGCTTTGAAGGAAATCGCTGATAGAAATCCGGAACTAAAGGATGTCATGGACTCTGTTGATTTTGTGCAGTTTATTTCAAGCCGCGAGAACTCCGAAATTCTAAGACAACTTTTTGAATTGTTTAGTGAGAAGAAATTGCATCGTGTAGCACCAGATATTCTTGGTGATGCATACGAATGGATACTTGGCTATTTTGCACCTACTAAAGCTAAGGAAGGGGAAATCTACACACCCCGAGAAGTCATCAAGCTATTAGTTGAGATTTTGGATCCAACTCCAAAGGAATCTGTATATGATCCAGCTTGTGGTTCTGCTGGGATGTTGATATCATCATATGAACATGTTAGAAAAAATGTTGGTAATGAAGGAGCTTCTAAATTATTTCTATTTGGTCAAGAAGCCAATCAAAAAACTGTGGCTTTAGCTAAGATGAATATGTATATTCATGGCATCTCAAACTCACATCTAGAGTATGGAGATACTCTTCTTTATCCGAAGTTTAAGGAAGAAAAGGGTGTAAAGAAATTTGATGTTGTCATTGCCAATCCACCATGGAATCAAGATGGCTATGACGAAACCATTGTGAAAAAAGGAGAGTTTTGGCGTCAGCGATTTAGCTACGGTTTTAGTCCTAAGAATACTGCAGACTGGACATGGATACAACATATGATTGCTTCGTCAAATGACGAAAATGGTAGAATTGGTATTGTAATAGATAATGGATGTCTTTTTAGAACAGGTCGCGAGAAGGCAATTCGCTCAAGTATTCTTGAAGCGGATCTAATAGAGTGTGTTATTTTACTCCCTGAGAAACTATTCTATAATACTGGAGCTCCAGGCGCGATTATGATACTAAATAAGAATAAGAGTATTGAGAGAAAATCCATGATTCTTTTTATCAATGCATCAGAAGAGTTTCAACAACATCCTGATGTTCGAAAATTAAAAATGCTAAATAATGATCACATAGGCAAAATTGTAGCAGCTTATATGAATTTTATTGAGGAAGCTGGATTTTCGAGAATTGTTTCCATATCTGATATTGAAAGGAACGATTACAACCTCAATGTGACATTCTATGTATTCCCAGAAGATGATATTGAGGAAATAGATTTAGAGAAAGAATGGAAGGAACTTCAGGTTATCGAAGAAGAACTCGTTGAAATTGAACAGAAATTACATTCATTTTTGAAGGAGATAGGTGCATTACAATGACTGATGGATTTGGGGAGTCAAGAGTCAAAGTAGAAGAAACCCAGTGGAAAATAAAAAAAATCGAGGACCTCTTTCAAGTCAAAACTGGAACCACACCTTCAACAAAAGAGAGCAAATATTGGAAAAATGCATCTATCATTTGGATTACTCCTTCCGATTTGAGCAAACTGAACAATGAGATACAGATCAGTAACAGTGAGAGAAAAATTAACAAAATCGCACTTGATGAAACTAATTTGTCACTATTGCCAGAAGATTCGATTATAATATCGACGCGTGCCCCAGTTGGATATGTTTCAGTAATCAAAGAAAGAGCTTGCTTCAATCAGGGATGCAAAGGACTCATACCACGATTTCCAGATAAAATAAGTTCAAAATTCTACTGCTACTACCTAAGAAATAGAAAAAACATGTTGGAAAACCGTAGTAGTGGGAGTACATTCAAAGAGTTATCCAAAGTCGAACTGGAATCCTTCAGAGTACCATACCCACCATTTGTGGTTCAACAAAAAATAGCTGAAATTCTTTGTCAACTTGATAATTCCATCAGAACATTAAATGAGAAAATAGAAAGAGCATACGTACTAAAGAGCGGTCTTCTATCAAAATTGGTGAGTGAAGGCATTTCTCATAAAAAATTCAAATCAACAGAAATAGGAAGAATTCCAGCTGATTGGGATGTTGTGAAGCTAAAAGACATTACAGAAAATGAAAACGATATTGTTGCTGGTCCATTTGGATCAAATCTCAAAGTTTCTGATTATAGAGAATATGGAGTTCCTGTTATTAGGCTACAAAATGTTGATAGAAATAAGTTCATTGAAAAAGATATAGTATACATTTCTATAGAAAAGTCTGAGGAGTTGAAATATCACTCCTATATGCCAGGCGATATTCTATTGGCAAAATTAGGAATTCCTATCGGGAAAACCTGTACAGTCCCATTGTCAATGAAACCAGGTATTGTAGTAGCGGACGTGGTAAGAATTCGTCCATCTTCAAAGAGAGCTATTAGTCCCTTTATCGAGTATGTCCTCAATTCCTACATGTGTTCTCATCAATTGAAACGAGAAACAATTGGGTCAACGAGACCTCGAGTTAATATTTCCCAGGTAAGAAATCTACTGATTCCACTTCCTGATAAGAGAGAGCAACAAAAGATTGCAGAGATACTACTAACGACTGATAATATGATAAAATCCAATGAAAGTAGAAGGTTGAAGTTAGAAAATATTCGAAAAGGTGTTACACATGAATTATTCACTAAGGGAGAAAAGGTTAGAGGAATGTGATTCATTTGACAAAGTTTGATGAAAAATCACTTGTAGAAGACTACTTCATTGAAAAACTTGAATCAATTGGTTGGAGTTATTACAGAGCTGATGAGTTAGAAAGAGAGAGTTTTGATGAGCCTTTGCTTACACCAATTCTAACTCGCTCTTTGCAATTGATAAATGAAGATATCGGAATAGGAGATGAAGAAATAAAAGAAGCAATGAATGAATTGAAGCTGTCAGCCTCGGGATTCGAAGGAGTTGGACGGATTCTTAATTATCTCAAATACGGTATCCCTGTAAAATTCACTGAAGACAAGTTGATAAAATATGTCCGACTCATCGATTTTGAAAACCAAGGCAATAATCAATTCAATATTAGTAGGCAAATTACTCACCGCAAAGGAAGAGATGAAATTCGCAATGATATCATTCTATACGTAAATGGCATACCCTTGGTAAATATCGAATGTAAAAATCCCTTAGTTATTTCGGAAGATTGGTATGCAGCATTTTGCCAAATCAAAGATTACGAAAAAACAGTACCTGAACTTTACAAGTATATTCAGATCGGAGTTGCTGCAGAAGATATCTCAATGTATTTTCCAATTGTTCCATGGATGAAGGAAATCCATATTCATGAATGGAAAGAGAAGGGCAAAGATTCCATAGATTCAACAATTGAGATGCTCAGACCGAAGAACCTACTCAATATAATTAGAAATTATCTATTCCTTAGAATTGAATATGGACATGCTACAAAAGTCATCACACGTTATATACAACATAGAGCTTCAGAGAAAATCTACAATCGTATCATTGATAATCTGAAAGATAAAACTAAGAAGAACAAAGGATTGATTTGGCACTGGCAGGGATCAGGAAAAACCTTAACGATGATTTTTGCTGCAAATAAAATCTACCAAACAAAAGAGCTCGAAAATCCATCAATTTTCTTCATTGTGGATAGGGATGACCTGCAAGAGCAATTACGTAACGAATTCAATGCGTTGGATATTACAAAAGCGGAAGTTATCGACTCAATCCAAACTCTGAAAGAAGTGATAAGGCATGATGAAGGAAGAGGGAAGAGAGGACTGTTTATTGTTCTTATTCACAAGTTCAGACCTGATGAACTACAGGAATTACAAAAAGAGCTCGAACAGATTTCAAAAACAAAAGAAACCATCCTAACTAGACGTAATGTTGTTGGATTTATTGACGAAGGAGATAGGACTCAATATGGGATTCTTGCGGGACAGATGAAACAATTGTTGAGAAATGCCTTTTTCTTTTCCTTTACAGGTACACCCATTTCTGATAAAGAAAGAGATACTTATCGAGATTTTGCATATCCTCCAGATGAGTATTTTCTTGACAAGTACTTCATAACAGATTCAATCAAGGATAATTTTACAGTTAAGATTGCATACCAACCTAGACTCGAAGAGATACCAGGAATTCAATTGAATAGAGATATGCTTGACACCTTTATTAGTACTGAACTTGAGGAAATTCCAGAAAATTACAGAGAGAAAGTAGAAAAGAAAGTCAAGCAGCAGCTCAACAGGATTCAAGTCGTTTTGGAGAATGAGAAACGAATCAAGAAAATAGCGGAAGATATTGCAGTCCATTTCAAGGAAAACATTGACGGTACATTCAAAGCGATGGTTGTTGGAGTGAGCCGGAAAGCTTGTGTTCATTACAAGAGAGCTCTGGATGAATTTCTACCAAAGGAATATTCCGAGGTTATTATGACTTACAATACAGATGATGATTCACTCATTAAGGATTACGAACAAGAACTCCGATTACGGCACAAAGGTAAAGATATGGAAGACATAAGAAAAGAACTAATTGAGGAATTTAAAGAGGGTGAGTATCCGAGGATTATCATTGTTACTGATATGCTACTAAGAGGATTTGATGCCCCAATTCTACAGGTTCTGTATTTAGATAAGTTACTAAAAGGAAGTAGACTTTTGCAAGCAATAGCTAGAACAAATAGACCTTACAAAAACATCAAGGAAGCTGGCATGATTATCGATTATGTAGGGATATTGAGAGAGGTGAGAAAAGCATTTCAAGAGTATAACAAAGAAGACATTTCAGGCGTTCTTTACAATATAAAAGATTTGAAACAAGAATTCATTGAAGTGATAGATGAAACAATGAATTTCTTTGATGAGGTGCCCAAAGATACCTTCGATAGGCAAACTATGAACAAAGCACTCGAAATCCTAACAACCAATGAAGAACAAAGTAAGATATTCCTCAATAATTATCGGAGATTACGAATGCTCTTTGAGCTTCTTGGGCCAGATGAAATCAAGATAAGACTACTGTCAGAGTATAAATGGCTATCTGCTATCCATACCTCGTATATAAGGAAGGTTCAAGGACAGGATCGAGGAATTGAAAGAGTCTATATTCAGAAATTCTTCAAAAAGACGCTGAAATATGTTCATGAATCAACTGAGGTTCAAGAGATAGACAGAGACCTCAAGGTTATTGAGTTTGATGAGCACTATTTACAGCATTTAGAAGAACAAGTCGAATCAAATGACGAACGTGCTGCCAATATAGTCTTCACTTTGAATCGGTTTATTCTTGTTGAAAAACACAAGAATCCAGTATTCGAAACTCTTACCGATAAAGTGGAAAGAATTCTCGAACTCTGGAAGAAGAAAATAAAAGATTACAGAAAGATTTACGAAGAAGGTACTGAAATCGTTGTTGCAGCCAATAAGCTTACGGCAAGGCAAAAGAGCCTGAAATTTTCTAATCTTGAATATTCTATCTTATTAACTCTTGAAAAGAAATTTGCCGGGGTACCTCAACTTATTCAGGATACAAAGGAATTATCATTACTGATTGAGAAGCACATGTTTTCTGGATGGATGTTACAAAAAACAGCTCGCAAGAATATCGAGGGAGATGTTCGCCGATTCCTACGGAGATATATCAAAGAATTCGGAATAGGAATGCAGGAATTAGATGAACTGTATCAGAAAATCATGGACAACGTGATGAACTATGGAGATTAATAGAAGTATGAGAGAAGTTCATGGAGAGTATGATATATCATATCGTGATATAAAGCATCCAAGACTTGAGTTCAAAACTGGCAAA
The DNA here is from genome assembly GCA_016841005.1 of Candidatus Thorarchaeota archaeon. The sequence goes on from JAEORG010000348.1 coordinate 6,826, forward strand.
TTACTTGTTGTTCTACCTAAAGATTACAAAAATGAAACAGCATTACTTGAAAAATATAGTAATTGGATTAGAACAAAGGAAATAATCATCGAGAATGCTCTACATACAGCAGAGAAAAAGATTCTCAATCTAGAAAGAACTAAACAAGAACTTAGGAACTTAGTATTTGAGTATATAGAAGACTACAGACGAAATTTCGGTTTTTGTATCAACAATATATTCTATAGAAAAATGAGAACCAAGTGGGGAAGTTATAGTGGAAATAACAATTTGACATTGAATACAATGTTGAAATACTTGCCAGAGAATCTAATCAAATATGTGGTTTTTCACGAGCTTCTACACTCAATTGAAAGAAAGCATAATGAAGCATTCTGGAGGCATATTAAACAAGAGTTTCCAGAGCACAATAATATTGAACATTCTCTTTTGGTGTATTGGTTTTTAATTCAAAACAAAAAATTTAGTGATTACAACTATGACTAGGCAGGTCCTTCATAGATTATTAAATGTGATAATTTCATGCCTTAGAAAGGAGGACTGACTAGAACTTGAACTAAGATTTAGTAAGAATCACTAATCATTTTCTTCGTTTTGATCTTCTTCATGATTAGGAACTTCAACAATGAGAATAGTTTCAGTTCCAGATGTGCTATGTCGAATTGTAAAGATCTCATTTGGTGTATCATCTGTAAGCTGCAAAATGGATGCAAGACCACTTGTATTGGATGTGGTTACCACAGGCATCTCTTTTTCTTCGGACATAGGTTGACACTCTTCTTAGATTTTGTTATCCAGAACCCAACCCTCCTGTAGGAGCCGTTCTTGATAACCAAATACAGGAATAGGTACCCCTGGTTGTTTTATCTCAGCTCTTCTTATCTCCTTATTGGTCTTGTACACATGTGTACTACCTAATGATTCAATGATACCTCTGACACAAGAAACTGCCCCAATTTCCTCAGTACCTAATACTGTTTCATGATTGAAAGGTTCACCTAGCTGCAAAATTCTATCATATTCATTGAACAAAGCAACAATCATCTCAGTCAGTTCTTCCTCAGGTTCACCGATATTAAGACCAAGGTTTTCTTTTGCTTCCCTTCTACTTATGATATAGCTGTGAGAGAACCTTTCCCTAGTAAGGATTGCAACAATATTATCGATATCTTTATTGTTAGTAGAATGATATTTCATTAGATTGGATGCAAGAAATCCAATTTGCTCTCGAGACCTATGTACTGCACCTAGCACCAAAGGGTGAATCTTCTCAGCAAGAAGCTCAAACACCCTCTTCAGTGAATCTTCTTCTTTTAGATCAAATTCCTTCTTTGCGAGATCGATGAAAGCATTCACATCTTCCACACTAACAGGAGCAATACCTGCACGAGCTTGTCCAGGAATCTGAATGATTGGGCCAAGTGGGTGTTCAACTGATGGATCAATGGGGCTAAGTTGTCCCATGGGAGTCATAATAATTTCATTTGCACCAAGTGCGATCAGAGTCGCAGTGCTAAGTGCTTTGAATGGTATTATAACATTAAACTCATCACAGAATTCTCGAATCAAGTTTACAAGAGCGTATCCAGCAATCGTTAAACCGCCGAGACTATAGATGAAAAGATCAATTTTCTTCTGTTTTCCAAATTTACTTAGATGCTCATGGAACATAGGAAAGATATCCATGGCAATCTTAGTTTCAAGTCCCCGACGATCCCCGGTAATGTAAATGAGAACTTTGGATCCTCTATTTTCTTCTAAATTTCTTATTAGCTCCATTCTCTTCTTGCGACTCATCTTTACGAATCTCCCTAACTTGTTCAAGACACGAATTGAATTGTATCTTTCGGTTTTAAAGCATAAGTGATAAAAGTCGTAACAAGGTCCGACCGAATCGATTGCAGGTGAGTGAAACATCCACAACCATCAACTTCCATGTTCTCAACCTGTATCCTTTTGGTATTATCAAATTCATGTAGAGAAATTGGAGTGAAGTAAGAGTGTATAACATAACCTACTTCGACCCCAAGTCGACCTGATTTTTGCAAGTGGTGAGTGAATCCCCACTGCAGGATACTTCTGTGTTCTATCCTTCTCTCACTCGATGTCACCACCATATCAGGAAACCGAAGTACTCCTGAGTGAGTAAGAGCTTTGTCTGATATCACTGGGTGACAATCCCTCCATCAGACCGGACTTCCTTCTCCTGGCGAAACCCACTTGCATTGTTAGTGGTACCAGAGAGGTCTTCCACAGTGCTTACCACGGCGTGGTCGTCATCACACAACCCAGTCTCGTCACCAAGACTGAGAAGGTCCGTCTGGACTGTGTGAAAAGCCGCGGACTCTCCAAGATGGGATGCACCATCCTTAGAGGAGAGTGAGGACGTCTGGTTGGAAGAATTCTTCCGCTCAGCTTTCGGGGCGGGAGTTCTCTCAGGAAGAGCCCAACGCCCTAGTCCTGTCTCATTACCCAATGAAGGAATGAGCTTGATGAGGCGGCGCGCAATGTTCAGAGATCCGTTTCTGTCAGCATTAGTCCGAAATCCACAACTACAGACAAAGAGGGATTGTTTGGGTCGAGAGCCTTTTCTCCCACACTTCCAACAAATGATGGATGTCCAAGATTCTGGAACTCTCAGGAAGATACTGGATGTGCCCTTGGTCTTCCAACCAAGTTGCTCAAGCCCATGCTCCAGTTGGTCACTAATACGAGCAAAGGCCCATCGATGGATCATTCCTCGCATCATGTTACCGATTCCATTTCTCTTTCGTGCAATGTTTCGGATTCCTGAAACCCTTCCTAGAGCAACATAGAGCCTATACTTCTCACTTAGTGTGGTGATGTAGCTCAATAGCTCCTTGACAAGGACCCGGTCATATTCACGGGCTACTCGTCGTCTTTTCCCTCGCAAACTCTTAAGTTTCTCAAGCTGACCAAGAGGCTCTTTTCCATTATTTTGTTGAGTTGCTATTTCACTCTGTAATTTAGAAACAAGTGAGTCAAGCTTCTCCAGTCTTTGAATCTTGTCCTTTTGAGAGAAATAACGGGTCTCTGATACCCGCTTCTCGGTGAGTAACGTTGTACATGCTGATTTCTTGATGCCAAGGTCAATACCAAGAACTGCGAACGGAAGGGTATCTGCATGGTCAACAGATGGTTGTTCCAACCGCACAGCAATCGTGACCCACCATTTACCATTTGAATCTATCAATACTTGTAGAGCCTTTGTTTCACCTCTTCTGAGTTGATTGAGATGAAACGGAGAGACCTTCAGAGGTACAAGAAGTCTGTCGTGATGGCGTCTTCCTTGGACAGTTGAATCAAGAGAGTCACGAATGTCTAACCACCATCGGGTAATCCTTGTCTTATGTTCGATTAGTGTTGCGCGATATGGCATGAAAATCCATCGTGGAATTCTCCTTCCTGCTATCGACCTATTGGGTCGAGAAACTTTCCTTCCGCGCCTTTGATATGCAAGATAACCCTCGTATGATGCTGTTGCAGTCTGCCGACACTCAGTGAACTCTGTTGGAGAGATTCTCTGAAACCGCTCTTTGAAATCATGAGAAACAGAGGTCCTTGGAGTCTTGCCTCTATTGACGTGATGTGCTGTCAGAGTGAGCTGGTCAAGCTTACACTCATCAATACGATCCTTATTCTTACCTACGAGGAGTTCTCGCTCATGTTGTTCAATTACACCAAGATACGCACAGATGACTCGCGTATCACGACCAACAATCTGGCGTAGTCGTTGTCTCTTTCGGGAAGTCATGACATCCCAGTTGACTGGAATCTTCACACTGATTGTTGTTCCTGATGACCTCGTCATGTGCGTCGCCTATACTATTTAAATTTCCAACCTGTTCCGTTGGTGAGATTCACTCACTGTCTGAGTGCAGAACGAAGGCTTTATTCTCATAGAGTGATTCAGTATTATACTATTTAAGTTTATTAAACTTATATCTAAATAATTAGATTAAGCCTGATATAATTGATTTTTAGGAAGAATAAAAAAGGGAAAATCGCGCAGATATATTCGTTATGTATTAGAGGATAACTAGATGTTACCCGAAAAGTCAGCAGAGATTATCGCAATGGCACAGATGATGGGTCTTAGAGCCTTAGTGGAACTGCTGATCAGGGGTAAGACCGAAGACACCAAAGTTCATTATAATAGAGCAAGCGAATGTCTTCAGGAGGGGATTTCAGAGTGGGAGCAGAGTGTCAAGCAGGGAACTCCAAACTATTCAGTCATTACAGAGAGAGAAAAACGCCTTCGTGATATCGAACTTGAGAACATCTGGGAGAATACAGCCAGTTATGGTAACACTGAAACCAAGAGAGTCAGAAACGAGAGAGAGGGAGTAATCGGACCACTCAATAGACTCATCAACATCCTTGGTGGTATATTGAAAAATTATAGCCTTCTCATGCACCCACTGGAGCAACCGATTAAGATTGGAAAACGGAAGCGAAAGATAATCTGGGGATATAAGAGTGATTTACTCGGTGCAGTTCCTGTTGTTCACGGGGTAGACTTACCCGAACTCGACCTTGGAGACATGATACGGTCACACGGGCGGAAATTGTGCCTGAAGTCCTTCATCCTTGGGGTCCCTCCGAATGCCTTCAGTGCATATGCTCTCCTTCTCATTCGTCGTCTCTCATCGTATCTCGATTATATCTATACAGGAGGATTATGTGGAAAAAGTCAGTTCTTACGCGCGAAGATAAGATCAAACGAGAGTAACGAACAAGAAGTCTGTGCGAACCAAGTACTCGGTGAGATAGTCGATGAGATAGAGAGCCTGTATGGGAGGGGAATACGCCCTCCTAGCTCACCCTCGAAAAGACAAGAGAGAGGTAAGAGAAAGCCTACACGAAAATTTTTCGTGGACCAGATTGAGAAACTCTATGAAGCAAGTAGGCAGAATCCAAGTGAGAAGCAACAATTGATAACATGGGCACAAGTTCTTACCACTCTAGTAGAGAGGAAAAAACGCATCCTCCGAGATAATGATGCTCAGCACCTCTATGGTATTGCACGAAATATTGTGCGGTATGAGGGAGATATATATCATAGGCTCCTAACTAGTGGGTTACCGCAGCTGTACACTATGTCCTCAGTAATCCTTGAGGGGGACCGATTCCTTCAACCTGGAGAGGATTTCCTAATCGTTGGAGAGTCAAGGATTCAGACTGATGAAGACGCCGGGAGAATTGACCTTGCTCTCTTTGCACGAACTGAGATTGCTAATCCTAGTAGACCTGGCACAATAGTTGTCATGAAACCAATTGCAGTCTTTGAGATAAAGACAAAGACTGGCTTTGACTGGGAAATTGAGAGTGAGGAAAAAGAAGGAAAACGGAAAAAGACCGTCCCGAGATTCATTGTAAGAACGAGAGGACTCACAGAGGATGAATGGAATACTGCGCTTACAGAGGAACCTGAAAAGAAAAATGTTAGACAGCTTAATCTCTATGCATCCGGTCTGCTCAGAGAGTATAGAAGGCTTACCGGAGATGAATCTGTCCGTGATATTCTCAGAGGAGTCATTCTCGTAGATACTCAGTTCGATGCAAATCTGAATCGAAAACTGATGATGTCACTCATGAAGGATATCGCCAATGACCAGATTGCTGGGGGAATGTCTAGAGAAGGCGATCGTATTCTGATTCGCTCAAAGAATCAAACAGCAAAGAGGATTGCATTAATTCTTGGAGCACCAAACGATGACCAATTAAAATCATTGAGTAGTGTGAGAATATCTTTGGAGAATGAAGTTGTTTTCAATCCCTTCTCTGAATCTAAAGGGAACTCAACACAACATATTCTCTATCTCAGTGCAAGAGCAGCATCAAACTCTGGACCATCTTCAGCGTGGATTGCCCGTTATTGGCATGGAATGAAATACCTTAGAGCACTCAGTGAAGAACATGGCGATGCATCGTTGGTATGGTTGGATCTCGCAGGTATCTTTGTAACCAATACTCTTGCCAAAGCGCGTCTTAGGATACACCAACATGACACAGATATGGACACATTCTTTGATAGAATCACGTTCGTAGATCTCTCTTCTGGCGTGAACGGATTTCTGTTTGAGGGAACCAACCTGCCAGATATTACGAGAATAGTTACCAGCAGGAAAAGTAGAGAAGACCAGCCAATAGTTGTCATCAGCGGATGGGACTGGGTTGAAGACTCGCTACCGCCAAGACTGAAATCAGCAAGGGATGAACTTGAGCGATATTTAGTACTTGAGATTCATCAAATAGGATGTACCTTGGTCTGGTTTCAGGAACCAAGACCTGATGAGAAGACATCCATACTCTATCACACAAGGTGTCTACTTCCCTTCTGGGACTCCTCGCCGCATCGGTCTTATGTGACTGATATCATTTGGAACCTACCAGTTCGACCTTATGCATCGACCCATACATCACCAATGCTCGATGACCTTCGTATAATTATTCAGCAGACAGAGAGATATGTCGAGATAGAAACCTTGGAGTTTCCACTCTTGAAGAACTGGTCAAAACGGTTCTGGAGCCAGCGAAGCAAACAACACAATCGACCAGCAAAGACTAGCTCCAAGGGGAGGACAGCCATCACGGCCCACGATGTGCTTCAGAATGAACATCTTGAGAGAGAATTTGTTCACGATGCTCTTGAACTCATTCCATGGCTTCGAGACCTGCGGTCAAGTGAGTTCAGAGAAAAAGAGAATGAGAACAAGAGGACTGTACAATTCCGTTCAACCGTTCTCTATGGCAAGCCAACTCCTCGTTCGAGTGCCATGTCACGAAGGCTG
>JAEORG010000349.1 GCA_016841005.1 Candidatus Thorarchaeota archaeon
CGCTTTTTAACAATAGGAAGTCACTAGGAATCTTAGTGATTCTGCTCTCTCTCAGCTTGGTTGGAACAACCGCAATCATTCTATTGCAGGATCAGCGCATTCAATCGCTAGAGAATGCATTAGAGGGAGAAAACAGTGATCTCAATTCAATCCTCGAAGAATATGAACAGCTGAAGAGCGTATTCGAAGAGCCTTTGGAGAATCCTGTGACGCCAACACAGTACCAAGTACGTTCATGGTTGCAGAGTGATGATACTGACACATTCGACTATGTTGATGGTATCTGGGCGTGCGGGGACTTTGCAGCAATGTTGATGACTCGGGCAAAAGAGAAGAACTGGAGAATGCGCATCTGTGTTATCTGGTTCAGCTTCGAGGGAGATTCCGGGTACGGTTCTACTACCAACATATATGGTTCATCTCCTGGACACACCTTCAACATGATTGAGTGCACCGATGGTGAGTGGTACATCGAACCACAGACCGATGCAATGTGGTACTTTACAAACAGCGCAACAGGTCTGAGAACTGAGTTTGAGATTCATGAATACTACAACTTCGAAGATTCAGATTCAGGTACAATTTGGGATGGATACACTATCTGGACAAATTTCTACGGATATTTTGGATAGGATGAAAGATATGAAAAAGAAAGAGAATTAATGGTGGTGATTGTAATTTCGCTTAAAAAGAAAAGATCTCGAACAAAATCCGAGCCCAGAAGATATAGCCATTATACGTTGGATGGATTTCGCCGATTTTGTAGTGGTCGAGCTAAAGGCAAAGATTTCTTTGTTACTAGTTGGTTCTATGTGACTTGTCCCAATTGCCAAATGAAAAAGGCGCTAGAATATCATTCTAAATAGAATTGATTCTCTATTAGGTAAGAACTGACTCATGCATATGCTATATTGGGAAACGCTTGCTTATCCCGTTTTCAGTCCAAGAATAGTTCTCATTTCGAGTCTTATTTTCATCATAGGCATATGAACCCGGCCAAGCTGCAGAGTTCCACATCGTGTTAAATACTGGCAACATTATTGACTCAATTGATGTGGTTGAATCTTCTATAACGATTTCAGGAATTACTATCTCCTTTCTATCGACTGCTTCAGCAGTCGATAGAAGTTGCCCTGAAATATACGGTAGTAAGGTTATTCTATAAGCTTCGAAACCTAGTAGAGTCACACCTATTGATACGGGAAATTCGATTTCTGTAACATCTATGAGGTTGTACAGGGAATCCAGCGATTTCAAAATCCAATTCTCAATTGAAATTGCTGGAATCGTTTGAGGGTACTTCTGATCCCAATCCCATAATGTTCTGAGCATCTCAATGCAGCCATTTCGGTAGACTTGAATATAGCCATCAATGTATTCCCTATTGCCCCATTCTGAATAATGATGGCCAAGTACACCGTCAAAATTATACCTGAGTTCATGAATATCGAGCCCTAGAATTGACAAACGCTTCTTCGTTTTTTCGATTTTAGATAATTCGATGTTTTTCCCAATGCCAAACGAATCGAGCGGGATTACATGCAATATCACATACGGCCAACTTGATGTGGAAACAGGAGTGTTGCCATGGACTATTCCCTTAATCCTATCCTCTCTGAATTTTCGTATCCGATTCACTAAATCTTGTGAAGAAAGAACCATTTCTTTTATCTCATCAACGTCCATCTGAAAAACTCCTTTTGAATTTCTAGAATAAAATTTCGACTGGTTCTGATAGGTTACCATATGTGGTCGATTATAACTTGGAGAAACTTTCACAACAATAATGCAATCTCCAGACGGAAGTATTATCTCGCGCATTCTAGAACCTTGAATTCGCGGTCGTATACTAAATTCAATCATTTGAGTTAATCTTAGAATTTCTTGATCAGCTCTTGACTTTGGAATTGGCACATATCCTTTTGGGAGCCCATTTTCTTCTTCGATACCATAGATAATATACCCTCCACGAGCATTTGCAAAGGACGTTATATCTTTTAGAAATTCAATTCGTTCCTTTTGATTCTCACTAGGTAATTCTCTCTTATACTCCAAGTATATTTGTTCTGTAATCTCCTCTCTTATCAGAATGTCCAAATCGTCAGCTGTTATCTTTTCAAATTGTTTGAACCTCAAACTCATTGTATCACAAGGAACTATTGTTTGCAAAGAATAACAAATTATCGCTTCCTTTTTTCAGTTGGAAGACCATTGATAATGAGCTTTATCGAGCAGAGACATCATATCACTAATCCAAATCACAGTCATGATGAGAATTCTGTCTACCTCTCCTCTTGTAACTTGATAGTACTCATCGGTATGTCCAAATTTGTTTAAGAGATTTTCAATTACTTGCTTTTGCTCAACCATTAAATCGACACTTCGCAAAAGATACTCTGACTCTGCTCTTATTGATTCATTGATGTTTTTCTTTATCCAATTGATAATGATTCTTGTTTTTTGCGTAGTATGACCCTTTGCTGGTTTTGGTTTTCCCTCTTCTAGCATTTCATCTCTAATCACCTGACTTGTAAAGCTTCGAATGACAGCTCTGATGTTCTCAATGACATTTATCCATTCGACTGGATCTTTTGAAGACTCTTGAGTTGAGATTGTTTCCTCAAGCAGTTTCAGTGTTGCTGGATGTAATTTCCCTAACCTGTCAGCAAGTAGGTTTTGCGTAGAGTCAAATAGCTTGTGTAGAGAACTACCAAACTCAAGAGCAATAAAATGGGATAAGGCGAAATCATTCAC
>JAEORG010000350.1 GCA_016841005.1 Candidatus Thorarchaeota archaeon
CACCACTAGAATCGCATTTTCTGGTGGAAAGGAAATATGTTGAATCAAATCCTATTTCAAAGGTCTTACCCATTATTTTTGCAGCATAATCACTGGAGATGGCGATACGAATTCCTTCTTCACGGAGAGAAGATTGGTGGTGGCAAGCTAATTTTCTAATAGGAGTTATGTATGCAATAGTGCAATGAGATTCTAATCTATGTTACGGGCTATGAAAGAGTGGCTTCAGCGTGTTAGCAAAACTCACTCAAATTGCTGTTATTCATTCATAATATTGATGGTTGCAATATAGGTGTCTTGAGTTCGAGTACTTGTACAGAGGAAAGGTCGAGGGACAACTCAGTGGAGAAGTCCCAAACACAAGAAGATTGCACCAGCACGACACCCCAAGTGGGCTCCAGAGAAGACCTATGTTGGAACAATTGTCCGTCTTCTACACGAAGCTGGTAGGGGTGCACCTCTTGCTGAAATCAAATACGAAGGCGAGAGCAAACTCCACTACATGGTAGCTCCAGAGGGTGCTTACATCGGACAGGTTGTTGAATGCGGTGAAGAAGCAACTCTAGCAAACGGAAACACCCTGATTCTAGAGTACATTCCTGAAGGGACTCCAATATACAATATTGAAGGAAGCCCCGGAGACGGTGGTAGATACGTTCGTTCGTCTGGTCTTACTGCAACTATCATCTCAACTGATAAGACCAAGTCAATGGTACGGTTACCAAGTGGCACTCAGAAGGCTTTCAGCCCTCGATGCAGAGCAACAATTGGTATAGTGGCAGGTGGAGGCCGATCTGAGAAGCCATTTCTCAAGGCAGGAGCTGTCTGGCATCACACCAGGGGAAAGGCACGCAAGTGGCCAGTTGTCCGTGGTGCAGCCATGAATGCTGCTTCACATCCACATGGTGGTGGTTCACACCAGTCGCCAGGTAGGCCAACTACAGTCAGCAGACATGCTCCACCAGGTAGAAAGGTTGGTAACATAGCAGCCCGACGAACTGGTCGCAAGTCAAAGTAATCAACTGAGAAGAGAGTCCGCTCTCTTCTTTTCATCTCTTTTTCAACAATAGTTTATCTTACTTCATGTACACGTCTTAGTTATGATGGAGGAAAGGGACGTAGATTACGGTTTCATGAAAATCCTTGTTGGATCTCTGATTATCTTCTTTGATTTCAGAATCAATGGATTCAATCTGATTCCTGATTTTGTAGGATATATTCTCATTACAATGGGACTATCAAAGGCACTTCAGCTAGATGAGAAATTCAAGAGAGCTCAATTCTTTGCAATAGCTATGATTGTTCTCTCAATACCAAATATCATCGAGTTTCAGGGGTTTAATCCACTCTGGCCAATAGCTCCTATTGTCACTATAGTGAGTCTATGCATGTTATGGTTTCTTCTTGGTGGAATAACTGATGTGGCGCTAAGAAACGGGAATGAGAGTTTGGCTGACCTATCAAAAAAGGTGCTTTATGCAACAATCATCATCTTGGTAATTAGTGCTAGTATCGGTTTTGCTGCAAATATCTTAGTTTACATCATAGGCTGGTATGTTGTAACACTTGCAATTGTCGCAATCCCCCTTGCTCTTATCGGACTGGCAGTGGGATTGGTTGAACTATTTGTTCTATATCGTTCGTCAAATGAGCTTACATCAACAATGATTGCAGAACAGTCTAGTCTAGAATGACCCTCAAAGTCCAGAATTTCAATTCCATGTTAGCAATTCCCCTGTATTACATGGAATCATATCTCTCTATGACACCAGAGCTATAGAGGACTGACCATGCGTCTAATTGCGGTGCATTTGCCAGAAAAAATTCTGATTGACATACAGCGTTTAGTCGATAATGGGCTCTATCCCAATAGATCTGAGGCCATTCGTATTGCCATTAGAGACCTTCTCAAACATGAATTATGGGGTCGCAATCAAAGAATGAATGCTAAAGCGAGCGAGGTAATAGGATGAAATCACTGATAGACTCCGCACGTGAACATAGTAGGAGTGAGAGGCCAATAGGTCCCACACTTGATATGGGCCAAGCTCGTATAGTTGTTGTTGGGTGCGGTGGAGCAGGTAATAACACAGTCAAGCGTCTGATGACAATTGGTGTTCAAGGTGCAGAATGTTTGGCAATAAACACTGACAAACAACATCTAGCAGTGACCACAGCACATCGCAAGCTCCTAATTGGAGAGAAGATTACACGCGGACTGGGTGCAGGAGGGTATCCTCATGTCGGTCAGGCTGCAGCAGAAGAATCTGCCCAACAGCTCTCAGAACTACTGAGGGATGCAGACCTAGTGTTCATTGCAGCTGGAATGGGTGGAGGCACTGGGACTGGAAGCGCGCCAATTGTAGCTGAGATTGCAAAGAGGAATGATGCCATTGTAGTCGGTGTTGTCACAATGCCATTTAGTCTCGAGAGGTCTCGAATTGATAAGGCAAAGGCTGGACTATCCAGGCTCCAAGAGTTTGCAGATACTGTAGTCGTCATTGATAATCAAAAACTGATGGAACTGGTACCCGATCTTCCCCTTGAGGAAGCCTTCGGAGTTGCAGATGAGGTGCTTGCTGCGATGACCAAGGGTATCACTGAAACCATAACAATGCCAAGTCTAATCAATCTGGATTATGCGGATGTTCGATCCATTATCTGTAATGGTGGAGTCGCACTCGTTGGTCTTGGTGAAGCAACTGGTGGTGACCGCGCAGAAGATGCCATCAAGAATGCTCTCAATAGCCCTCTTCTTGAGGTGGAGTGGAAAGGTGCAACTGGAGCACTTATTCACATTACTGGCGGCCCTGATATGTCGCTGGCTGAGGCGAACGGTGTAGGTGAGAAGATATCTGAGAAGATGAGTAGCGATGCTAACGTAATTTGGGGAGCTCGAGTTGACCCTCGACTTACAGGTAGTCTTCGTGTTATGCTAATCCTGACAGGAGTAAAGAGTCCACAACTGCTCGCGAGGTCAAAAGAGGAAGTTGACTCTTCTCGTGGAAGAAGACGACTTGCAGACCTTGGTGTAATGGGAGGATCTGCAGGAAGTCTAGACCCTCGAAAAATCAAGGCTGAGTTCAGGTCAATCGGAAAGGTGCCAACAGTTGGTCGAAGTTCATGGGAGGATAGACTTAAGCCTCCAGAGAAACGACCTGACAGAGCTACAGCTGAAAAACGACAAGAAAGAAAGCGAAACCTAGATGATTTAGGCCTTCGACGGATATAGTGGTTCTACGATAGCAATCTAGGTTAGACACTTGTCATATTGTGAAATCAGAGATGGAATGATTGTAGACTACAGAGACTTACCACATCTCTGACACCGTTTGTTCTCAGGTCTATTCATCGTACCACATTTGGAACAGACTACAGACTCGACCATCCGTAGAGTACTGATTGCAGCAGTCTTAATCTTCCGAATATCGGAATCCGTAAGACCCAACTGTCCCAATGCTCTTGGAATTGCTTTCTCACAGAAGCGTACTAGGTCCTTTAGTTTTGGTTCAACGCGTTTCCCTTTATTTGAAAGCCGTTTTCTATCATCAGTATCTAGATGCGCCTCGTTTGAAATACCATCTTGATAGAATGAAAGGATGTCACTCATAGTAGCGAAGGCTTCAAGAAGAATCACTCCAGCATCCTTCGAACCGCCTTTCTTTGGGTCAGGAACTTTTCTTATCTGATGATATAACTCATCCATCTTCATTACCAGACCTGCAGCAATATTTCCCGCAGAACCTCCACCAGCGCGGTATTCACTTCGGATACTCGCTCCAGAGGTAGGAGTTCTTCCAGATATTCCATCCCCGAAACTGATTCTTGATCTTCCTTCAGAGTCCTGTCGAACAGCAAAAGTTCTATCTCCCTCAGACGCATCTACTTGTCGTCTAATAGAACTACCACAATATGGACATACAGTTACGTTTGCATCAACATTTCCACCACAGCTATCACAACTTACCATAATGAACACCTGATTTTGTACCAACCAGCCAGAATCAGGGCAAGATTTAGAGTTTCTGACAAAATCCTAAGATTTCTGAGCAGTCATGAAGATGGCAGTTCTGCTGAATCGTACCCCTCTATCATCCGTCATGTGTTCCTTGATGGCCTCAAATGCTTTGGACTTGAAATCTGGAGTCATTACCTCACTATCGTCCTTGTCTTCGATCCAGTTGTAGTCCATCATCTCCTTCCACCAGAAGTCTACTGTGGGAAACGTGTAATGATAGATTTCAGTCACAAATCTGAGATTGGTGAGCCCAGTATCTTTCATGATAATACACCACCCGTCTTCATGCTCAGCATGGTAGTTCTTTCTACATTCTATATCATGAGAATTGAGGAACTGTTTCATCCAGTCTAGGTCCTGTTGGTTGAGCCAAGTGCTTAATCCAAAATACCCGCTAGGCTTTAGCACTCGTAGTATCTCTTTTGTCAGGACATCTTCGGCAACAAACTCTAAGGTTTTGAAATTAAAATAATCATCCCATCCAATGAATCCCGCAATGACATAATCGAAACTCGCGTCTGGGAATTCGGTTTCTCGAGCATCCTTTAGGAGGACTTTGGCATTTGAGATTCCACAGCGGTCTATCTCCCCATTTGCCCTGTCAACGCAGTGTTCACATAACTCGACACCTGTAACATACCCAGTCTTACCAACTCGCTTAGCTGCTGGATAGAGATTTGCTCCACCACCAGTACCAATGTCAAGGACGGTCGAGCCCTCCTTAATTTCAAGTAAGCGAACAAGTGTTTCTCCAAAATGATCCCAGAAAGTTCCCCATGTACTAGGTACTAATTCCTCAGTAACCAACACAATCTACCCATAGATAATTCATAGGATGGAGATATTTACTTTGGATTTAACGCAAGTCTGTAATAAGATGGGTCATTGTCACAGCATTGGTCCTAGTTTTGACTAGTTTGGACGTGGAACAACTAATCATATGAACCCATTTTTATTACATTACTCTAAGATTCCGCGTTCTCTGAGCCAAGGCTCTGCAACTTGCACGACTCTCTCGTAAAGTGGTCCAACGCCGTCAACACCTTCAGGCGTAATTCGAATCTTATTCATAACTACGATGATGGACCTATCAGCAAAGTATTGGACTCCACCGGGTGGGAACTGTTTCTCCAACTCCTTGGCAAGGCCCTCAAGACTAATCTCCTGCTCTGCAACAGAGAATGACACAATGCTTGGACCATAGATGAACATCTTTGGTGCAGCTGCATCACCCGTGACACCTGCCAGAACAATACTTAGAGTAGTCTGATCAATACCGATGAGTGTTCCTGCGTATTTCTTTCCGTTGTTCATTTCAACTTCTATTGAAGCACCTACGACCGCTGCCATCTCGCGGTTGAAGGCTCTCATTGCTGCGACATCTGACATCCTATTATCACCTTTGTAAGTAAAAGTGCAGACTAGACCTCCCGCGAAGAAAACCCGTTTTAAAACCTGTGATATGTTGCACAGTCCTGGATTCAAATACCTGATAAGCATAGAATGCTATTATTGCCTGTAGGTGAGTTACATGAAGCGTCGTTTGGTATGGACTATACTAATACCAATACTAATTCTCACTCTATTTCCTATACTCTTGGTACTAATCGTGACAAATACCACCGAGAACAATCTTCTTCCATTAATTCTGTGTTACTCCGCAGCTCTCTGTTTTGGAATTCTAATCGCAAGGTTCTATTCAGACGATGAGTATAACACACCGAGATTCTACAGATACATACCAAGAAAGAGAGTCTGCCCTCATTGTAAGTATCCCTATGCCTCTGTTAGAAATAAGACATGTCTGTACTGTGGTGGTTCTTTAGTTGAGGAGAACAGTACGACAATTCCATGAACAGCTTTGTTGTGAGAATTATTTACTTAAAAGAGCATATTAAGGAATGGGCTAATAATCAATAACGGAGGGATATTATGACCGTCGTACTTGCTATCGAATCTCATGGGCACTGGATTACTGTTGAGAGTAATGGTGTTTTGAAACGGACCATCACGATCAAACACGATGGTAATCTTGTATGTACCAAGATTGACTGGATGATTGGAGGAAGATATGACTTCGTTGTTGAAGAAGAAGGGCATACAGTAAATTATTGTCTGGAGATGAACCTCTTCTCAAGGTTTTGGAGATATGAGGTATATAGGAACGACGAACCTATACTCGTTATCGGGAGAAACTTCAAACCTCCATTAGAAAATGCAATATCTACTCCATAGATTGTAATATGGAGATAGATATTGCCTCAAATCACGCAAACTCATAGATTTCTATCTTCTTCTACGAATTATGACAACAGTGATTACAATAACAACCACTCCAGCAACAGCCACTACAAGAATCAAATTAGTTGAGTCTATTCCTTGATTATCTGTTAATGAGCTCTCAATCTGCCACACTGCAATCCTCAACAAAAAGTCCCATTCTGTATCCGAATCAGTGAACTCATCAAATTCGGTTGTGTTGTCTCTGTTGCCTCCTTCTTCGTATTCAGGATGGGGGCTTGATAGGAATGCATTACCCTGTTCGTATTCAAGCGCAATCATTCCTGGTTCGCCGCTATCGTTATACCTTGCAATAGGAATGTATGGGAATCCCTCATCTGGAATGAAATATGATGACCCCCAGAAGAGAGTGCTGAAGTTCTCAGGTAATCCTGATAGATCAGGACCGCTGCATGATGTGTTGATGCGCATCTCAATTTGATGCATAGATGTATAATCACCTGGGACTTCCAGAGCGCGGGTCCCATTGTAGATTCCAAAGCGACTGCTTGATGTTAGGAACAGTGCCCCGCCGCATATACCAAAGTAGGAGCCTCCCTCAGCAATCCATTGCTTGATATTAGCAATCCCATCATCATCCAGTGCATTGTAGTATGCTGGAATCTGACCACCCGGCATAGCTAACAGGTCATAGTTGTCTAGCACACCTGCTTTGATATCTTCAGCAAATACATATTCAACCGTAGCATTCATCCACTCAAACATTGCATAGAGTGCTATCCCACTGGACACCACTATGTTTTGCGTTTCTCCCCATACTGCCACTCTGACTCCGTTAAGGTCAGTTCGTTCGGGGCCATTATCAGCAAGTACTGGGACTGGTCCTATACAAATTAGTAGAAGGACCGTTCCGAGTATTAGGAAAAATCTCGTTCTCCTCATTCCGTACACCTTAGATTCTTCCTCCTTCGTGTCAGAAGTATAGTTCCAGAATGTAATTAAACCCTGAATATTGGCGCAATTGCTGAACCAGTAGGTGAGTGCTCAGCAGTACCAAGAGCATCTAGCGTTGAGAAGAAGATTTTTAATTTAGTTGACAATGTCAATTAAAAATGTGTATTAGTCAAATAAACTAATTCAGTTGTGAGAATTCTATGACCGAAAACAGAATTGAGCAGATAATTCATGATATTCGAAATTTCAATCGAATGTACACAATCAGAATCGGTCTACTAAACAAGGGGTTATTGAGAACTAGATTTTCGCTCTCCCAAGCGCGTGTGGTTTTTGAACTGGCTCAGCAGGAAAATACCAACTCGAGTGAAATTGCACAGAAGCTTGGAATGGATCCTGGATATCTGAGCCGTATCATCAGTGCCTTTCAAAAAGAAGGTCTAATAACCAAGGAAAGATCCAGCAAGGACAGTCGGCAATGGGTCATAAACCTCACAGCAAAAGGCAAGAAAGAATTTCAAAATCTTAACAGCCGATCAAACGAAGAAATTAGAGAAATGATAGAACATTTATCAAACGAAGATCAACACCGGTTAGTAAATGCAATGTACACAATTGATAAAATACTCCACCCAGAGTCGAATCAATCTCCCTTTTTCCTCATACGTCAACATAGAGCTGGGGATATTGGATGGATTGTGCATCGTCATGGGGTGATATATAGCGAAGAGTATGGTTGGGATGAAACCTTTGAAGCGCTGACTGCAGAAATCCTTGCAGAGTTCATTCAGGATTACAATCCAAAACGAGAACGAATTTGGATTGCAGAACAGGACGGAGAAAAAGTTGGCTCAGTGATGATTGTTGATAGTGGTAATCAAGTAGCCAAGCTTCGGTTGTTTTTGGTTGAATCTAAAGCAAGAGGAAGGGGTATAGGAAAGAAGCTTATAGAAGAATGCATTGAATTCTCAAAACAAAATGGATACAAGAAAATCACTCTATGGACTCAGAGCAATTTAATGGCGGCACGACACCTCTACTCGAAATATGGTTTTGAGCTTGTGGAGGAAGAACCGACAACGATGTTTGGTTACGAACTGATTTCCGAGATCTGGGAACTTAAGCTATAGTGAATATTGATAGTTCGCAAATAATCAACTATCGCTAGGTTATTAACAAAATACAGGGCAGCTCTATCTAGCGCTAAGGTGAGTATCGTGACAACACCTGCTTCTCATATCTCAATACCCTATCTCCGTGAAGAGGCTCTTCCGACACCATTTTGTCCAGGTTGCGGGAATGGAACCATCACAAATGCATTCCTAAAAGCAGTCAGAGACCTCGGTCATGAAGATTTGAGTGAGTTTGCCTTTGTGTCAGGAATTGGTTGTGGTGCATGGATACCTTCTCCACATTTCAAGGCAGATACACTTCACACAACTCACGGACGTGCCATTGCATTTGCAACTGGTCTAAAACTAGCTCGTCCAGAATTGAAGGTCGTTATCATCTCAGGGGATGGAGATTTGGCAACCATTGGAGGTAACCATCTCATCCACGCAGCCCGTCGCAACGTCGACATGACTGTCATTCTGAGTAACAACTACAACTATGGAATGACTGGTGGGCAGGTCAGCGCGACGACATTCACAGGGGATATGACTGCCACAACACCATATGGTAATCCTGAACGACCCTTTGATATCTCCCGATTAGTGGCAGCAGCAGGGGCGAATTATGTTGCACGATGGACCACTGCACATCCGAATCAAGCAGCACGAGCCATGAGAATTGCTCTTCAGAGGAAGGGCTTTACATTTGTTGAGATGCTCAGCCAATGTCCAACAGCATATGGACGTAGGGCAAAAGTGGGCAATCAACAGAAGTTCTTAGAATGGTTCAAGGCACTCCCCGTCCGAAAGAAGGATGATCCGCTTACGCATTCAGTCCCAACACATGATGGACTTGACCTCGGCGTATTTGTGGACCGCGAGGACCCAAGTCTTCTTGATACAATGAAAGAAATGTTCTCCGGAATTCAGGAGTGATTTCGATGAGGCAAGAGATTCGAATCGCAGGTACAGGCGGTATGGGTGTAGTTCTTGCAGGTGTTATTGTAGGAAATGCTGCAGTCATATCGGGTTTAAATGCGGTTCAGAGTCAGAGCTATGGTTCAGAGGCACGCGGAACAGCAGCAAAAAGTGAAATTATAGTCAGCGACGGTGATATTCATTATCCCAAGGTCAGAAAATCGGACATCTTAGTTGCCATGA
Source organism: Candidatus Thorarchaeota archaeon (assembly GCA_016841005.1). Next base: position 9,487 of record JAEORG010000350.1, read on the forward strand.
GCCAGAAGGCATTCGATATGTACATACAGGATGCAAAGAAAGGCAGTATCCTCATTATTGACCCTGACCTTGTTGACGTATCCATGGTTGATTCAGGATTTGAGATAATCCAAGTTCCTGCAATGAAAACTGCGGATGAGCTTGGTCTACGAATTGTTTCAAATATGATAATGTTAGGTGCTCTAGCCAAGAAGTTAGATACAATCACTTCTGAAGCATTAGAAACAGCTGTCACACAATCGGTCCCTGGGAAGTACCTTGATTTGAACCTCAGGGCTATTCGAGCTGGAGCAGAGTTTGTCTAGCCTCCATGGACCAGAGGAAGAATAACTAGCAAATCACCATCCTCAAGGGGTGTATCTAGACCCGCCAATAATCCAATATCGACATCATTTCTAAGAAGGAGACTCTCTCGGTCCATCTGTTCAGGTGATTTCCAATGTTCACTTACCATATCATGATTGGAGATTAGTATCTCAAGTGCATTTTTCAGATTTCCATTATCCTCTAGTTCTATTTCATACTCTTCAGATGGCATTCTACTTGCTAAGGGGCCTCGGAATCTGAATTTTACAATCATTTTACTCGTGTCTGTTCATTGGTTTTTGATGATAAAGTGAACGGAGTGTACATGACTCCTAAAAGATAATAGAATGTAACCACATGTCAATAACTATGACAAGACCATTTCAAATCCTACAGATTGGGTTTGGAACAATTGGCAGACCTATTTCAAAAGTCATTATTGAACGCGACAACCTCAATCTCTCAGCGATTGTCGATACTGATCCTACACTCAAGGGAAAAACAGCTGAAGAAGTCTTGAGGTTAGATATCAACTCATCCACCCGAATTCATGGGAGTATCGAAGAAGCATTATCCAATTCGACGGTGACACCTGACCTAGCCCTCATTCTCACCGTTTCGGATATTGAGCGAATAGTTCCAACTATCAAAGAGTGCCTTTCAACAGGGATGGATGTTCTGTCAATATGTGAGGAGCTATCTTATCCCTTTTCGAAGTTTCCAGAAACAGCTTCCCAGATTGACAAAGCAGCTCGCGAAGCTGGAAAATCCGTCTTAGGCACAGGAATCAACCCAGGATATCTAATGGACCTCCTTCCAATAGTACTCACAGCGCCATGTCAGAATGTTGATTCAATTCATGTCACACGTGTTCTTGATTCAGGACGAAGAAGAGTATCTTTTCAGAAGAAGGTGGGAACTGGTATGACCGTTGATGAATTCAACAAGGCGATCAAAGAGAAACTAATCACCGGACATGTAGGATTGGTCGAATCCATGCAGATGATCAATGCTGCGTTAAACTTAGGTCTCGACCACTTAGAGGAATTCCCTCCTGAGGCAGTCATAGCAGATGAACCCATTTCCACATCATTTGCTAACGTTGAGAAGGGTAATGTAATTGGGTTGAAGAGTAAAAGCATTGGTGCAAAGAATGGAAAGACCATCCTTACACTCGAATTTCTTGCACATGCTGGAGCTGATCCGGAGTTTGATGAGATACGAGTGACTGGTTTTCCAAATCTGACGCAAAGAATCGAGGGTGGTGTGATGGGCGATTATGGAACTGCTGCAATGGCGGTTAATATGATACCACTAGTAATTGGTGCAGAACCCGGACTATACACTATGAAAGACCTTCCTGTGCCTCGAAACACTCAAAGAGTCTATATGACTGAATAATTGGTCAGTCCAAGTTATAGAATACTGGAGGATATCGCATATGCTTGAAAGATACAAGAATTCCACTCCAAAATCTGCAAAATTGTGGGATCGTGCAACAAGAATCTTCGCTGGAGGAGTTAATCATAACATTAGAACATTCGGACTTGACAGGTGTGGTGCCTATCCTCCATTTATTGTCAAAGGTGATGGGAGTCATATATGGGATATTGACGGAAATGAGTATGTAGACTGGTGGATGACACATTTTTCTCAAATCCTAGGTCACAATAATTCAAATGTCAGAAATGCTCTTCAGACACAAATCGAGCTAGGTAGCCACTTTGGTAGTCTGACGGAGTCACAAGTTATTCTCGCAGAGAAGATTCAGAATGCTATACCAGTCTTGAAGAAACTTAGATTCTGTAGCACTGGTAGCGAATCAACCATGTATGCTACCAGACTTGCACGGCTCTTCACTAAGAAGGCATTAGTTGCAAAGGCACTTGGAGGATGGCATGGGGGAAATGATTCTCTTAGCTATCACACCCAATACCCCTTCGCAGATGCACCATTCTTTAATGGTGTATCATTTGATTTCAATAATATTGATAGCTTTGATCAGATGTTGGATCGATACAAGGATGATTTAGCGGCTGTGATTGTGGAGCCAGTAATTGGGGCTGGAGGTGCACTACCTCCAGAACCACACTTTCTTCCATACCTGAGAGAACAGACAGAGAAACGTGGAATTTTGCTCATTTTTGATGAAATTATAACAGGATTTCGAATATGTTATGGCTCCGCCGGCACAGAGATTTTTGGAGTAGAACCTGATCTCATTACTCTTGGTAAAATCGCTGGTGGAGGAATGCACCTTGGGGTCTATGGAGGACGTGAGGACATCATGGAATTTGCGAAACCTGGTGCAGAGGGTGGTCGATGGGTTGGTGGTGGGACATTCTCCTCACATCCAATGGCAATGGCTGCAGGAATTGCTGCAATGGATGAACTATACAAACGAAGAGACGCGTATTCAGAAATGAATCAAAAAGGTGATTTATTCCGTTCCCGTCTTAACATCTTATTCGATGAGAGTGCATCAAATATACTAGCGACTGGAATGGGATCTATGGTCTTGGTCAATGTCTTGAAAGAGAAACTCAGTCCTCCATATACAACAAGCTCTCTTGGTAAGGCATATGATAAAAATGGACAGGATGTCTTCCAGAGTATCTTGATGGAGGAAGGTGTGTTTGGTTATCACGGACTCGGAGCTTTATCATTTGCCCACGATGAAAGTGACTTAGAAAAGACTGTTGAAGCCGTGGAGGTTGCGATTGAGGTCTTAAAGAGCTAGTTCCAATTCTATACCCATAAAATTCTGGCGTAGTACACAAACCTAATAGCAGGAACGAGTGGTCTTCGCCTACCTTCTACCAGAGTTAGAGATGATAGTGATGAGCAGGTTAGCCAGATTCTTCGGAATGGAAGGTGCCACTGAGGCAGGATTCCGTCTGGCGAAGATAATGGCCATTGTCTTACCTCTCTTTGCAGCAACTTTTCAGATATCCACAACATTCTGGATTATTTTCATATCAGAGTCATTAGGTCATGGGAACTACTTCGATGGCCTTGTATTCGTAGGAATTCTCACAGTAATCCAATTCGGTGTCCAAGTTGCACTTGATTATCCTACTGGAGCCCTAGGTGATCACATCGGTCAGAGATACGTCATCGCATCAGCACTTCTCTGTTATGCTGCCGTCTACGGATTGACTGCTCAACTTACTTTTGACACACCATTCTGGGTGTATGTAATTATCTTTGCACTCAATGGACTGGGCGCTTCACAGGAGTCTGGCGCTTTTCACGCTTGGTTTGACAACAACTACCGAGTTGCCATGCCTCATGATGAAGATCGAAAGCAGTATGGAGTCTTCTGGGGAAAAATCGGGATGTTGTGGCAGCTCTCTGCGACATTAGTACTCATCCCTGGTAGCATACTCGCAACCATATTTCTCCGAGAAACTGTATTCATTATACAAGCTATGTCATGTGTGTTTCTGGCTGCGGTGGTCATGATTGTAATCAAAGACCTCCCAGGAGCTCGTGATGAAACCGAAGCTAGGTCAGTTAGTCAATATGGTGGAATACTAAGAGATGGTGTCAAATTTCTGTTCTCATCACGGTTTGTTGCTTTGGTCCTGATTGGCGAGGTTGTGACTTGGACAATGGGCACAGTCTGGTGGAATATCGTACTCTTCCCACTATACTTCGCATACTTGTTCAATGATGTCGCAGTTTCATCATTTCGCACACTGGTATTCTTTCCAGAGGCATTTGTTCAAGAACGGAGTGGTATCTGGGCGAAGCGATTTGATCCAGTCAAGTGGGTACCTAGATTCAGACTCGTGCAATTCATGGGATTCGTGTTTTGCTTGGCTCTGGCACTGATTATATTTCTGTTCCCTCCTCCTGCTGCAGCAGTAACCACCGTTGGTCTATACATTCCCTTCACGGATATCTCCATAATTGCGATGCCTGCGGAATCAGTCATACCCATGCTCCTGATATTCATAGTATTCATCATTTCAGATGCCTTTGGAGGACTAGCCAATATCCTTACACAGCGAGTCATACTTGATGTTGTTCCAAACAAGATACGAAATAGTGTCTATTCGCTACAACCCACAATCGCGCTTCTCATGGCCATGCCTTTCATTGCCTTCTTTGGATGGCTCCTCCCTCTGTCAGGGTTCCCACTGACATTTGGTCTGATGTCTATTGTTGCAATCATTGGTACAGTAATGATTGCCTTAGGCTTTAGACAGCCAATACCCAAGGCAGAAACTATCGAGCCAGCTCCTGCGGATGCAATCGAGATTGTTGAAGAGATGGAAGTCACTTAATCAGAGTTCAAGTGACTGTTTCAGGACATCTACGTTAATCTTCCCTGCTTTATAGCTCTCTCCAGTGTTGATGTCTTTGATTGTGACTTCTGCTGGGCTGAATAGCAGCGGGTCGACCTTGTAAAAATCAAAGTCAAAGCTCTTGAACAACTTGTAGAATGGCTGACCATACTGTTCTGAGTTCGACGATGGTGCATCATTAGTAAGCTTACCTAGGTCATCTCCATCTTCAGGACGTATGTCATAGTAGGTACTGCCTGCATAGAGAATACAGTCATTGGTTGCTCCCATCATCTTGTTATCCTTTGGGCTCACCAGAGGTGCAATAGGTGCTGTACCATGACCTTTCTTGATTTTCTTGACATCAAATTTCAGCGCGTGTAACTTATGCGCTCCAACTTCTACGACCCTTGCTGAAATCTGAATAGAACCTGCTAAGCAAGCTGTCGGAGCTACGATGAGATATAGATCCTTAGTATCGATGTCACATTTTCCAGCGATATAGTCAATTATGTTATCAGGAGGTGGAGTTCTGGTTTCTAAGAGTAACACACCTACCTTTGCATCATCCTTGTACTCTAGATCCTCGTAGATTTCTTCCTTTGCATAGAGCGCCCTTGCTGGACCTGACCCCATCGCAAAGTAACCATCTTTGTTAATTACCCAACCTGCGTATTGTGAGCCCATGGTCGCTACTGAAGGCTCATCAGTTGACACAATCACTGAAGGGAGCGTGACATCTCCATAGGTAGTTTCGGATAACTTCACAACACCGTAGCCACCTAGGCAGACTTCACCAAGGAGTCTTCCGAGCTCATCTGTCCCCGTGACTTCAATACCAGCATCAATTATTGTGGCTCCATTTCCAGACTTTGATACCGTACAGTCAAGTTTCTCCGCATTGTCCATCATCACTTCTACGACTTCTAGTCCTTTCTCATTCACACTAATACCCATTGAATATCCTCCTACATATGCTCGTTCAACTTTGCACGAATATAGATTTCTTCTCGAGGATCTCCTTCAGCGAAGTCCCCCATATACTTGACCCACTTCTCTGAGGATGAAATGTCTCCTTGGATGAAGTCTGGTCTACGTGATTTCACGTAATTGATGTAGTAATTTGTGAATTCTCTCTCTGAAGTTCCACTTGGGAGGTACGTTGGTATGAGCGATTCCAGCTTACCCAGTACGAATATCATACCTTTCTTTGCACCGACTCCTGCTCTCTCACCAAGATTTCCACAGACTATAATGGTGCCTCCCTGCATCCTTGACGCAGCGAGCTCTGCCACATTTCCCTTTACAGCAATGAAACCCTTTCGCATCGAGGCTGCCATCTCCCTTCCAGTGTTACCTGCAACATACACACGGCCGCCACTCATTCCTTCAATACTGCCCCTGTATCCAGCACACAGTCTATCTGCAGCATCACCCTCAATCTGTATGTTTCCTCCTTGCATTTCTGCTGCTGCCCATGCACCAACAGAGCCCTTGACATGGATCCTGCCCGCAATCATCTCAGCCCCCAGGTACATGCCTACATCGCCATTGACGGTAATCTTCCCTCCATTCATACCCTTGCCAATCATCTTGACTTTCTTCAGGTCGCCATCTATGACAATCTCTGTATCATCTGCAGTTTCTCCTGCTTCTCCCTTGATACTGAAGTAATCTTTCAGTTCACGGATTTCATTTCCATGTTGAACTGGAAGTGCACCAATCTCTGCGAGACTCTTGCCTGCAAAGCGGCTGGGTGTGACTGTGTCTGCCTCAATTGGCAGTTCAGGTTCCGTGGTCAGAGTAAGATTCACAGTCATAACCTATATCAACTCAGAGAAATTCTGGAAACCTCGTTCCTCATAAATCTGGTGAATTTTGGAATTAGGCACAACAAAGAAATGGTGGAATTGCTCCAAAATAAGAATGGTTGAGGTGTAATTCTTGGAGATAAATGGCGTCCCTATCGAGGATACATTCGCTGAAGCATTTAGTATGCACATGAATAGGACAATAATCACAGCCTATACTGAAGAATGGGCTCGAGTCACAGCCACCGAGGCAACGGGATTTGGGACTTCTGTAATCATGGCTCCTGCAGAAGCTGGAATCGAATATATCCTAAAACCTGATGAAACTCCGGATGGAAGACCTGGAGTTCGAGTTGTCTTTGCAACCGGAAAAGGTGAAGCATTAGAGAAACAGCTTCTTGCAAGACTTGGTCAGTGTGTCTTGACAAGCCCAACAGCGTGTGCATATGATGATACGCCAGAAGTAAAAGAAACGTATCGCATTGGAAAACTTGTATCAATGTTTGGTGATGGCCATCAAATCAAAAAGGGTCCCATAGATGGTAGAATCCTCTGGATGGTCCCGCGAATGAGTGGTACTTTTGTCATCCAAGAGAACTTTGGACGCACCAAAGGAGTTGCAGGTGGAAACATCATCTATTCATGCCGTGATGTCAAGAGCGGTATGGAGAGCGGAATGGCTGCAGTCAAAGCCATTGAGAAGGTCGAAGGTGCATACACACCATTCCCAGGAGGATTAGTTGGCTCAGGATCAAAGCCCTCTTCAAGATACAAAGGGATGTTTGCATCTACAAATGAGCGATTTTGCCCAACTCTAAGGGCAATGGTACCAGATACTCTCTTACCTGAGGGAGCTGAGTTCGCCCAAGAGATTGTAATCAATGGACTTACTGAGGAAGCAGTTGCTGAAGCTACAAAAGCCGCAATACTTGAAGTCTGTAAATTTGATGGCGTCATGAGAGTAAGTGCTGGAAACTATGGTGGGAAACTAGGCAAATATCAGATTCACCTTCATCAGTTAGGGCTCTAGTCACGTAAGGTCAACACATGTATCTAAGGTCTAATCAGAAAGCTTTATCTCCAATTCCTAAAGGACCTGATGACACGGATGCCTCTGTAGCTCAGACTGGTTAGATCGCCTCCTTGGTAAGGAGGAGGCCGCGGGACTGTGTGCACGTCTGCGGCATGCAGCGCGAATTCGAATCCCGCCAGGGGCTCCACTTCTTATAATCATCATTGCCAATTTGTTCTAAAACAATATATCCCACGGTACTCATACTTGACTCATGACAGGGAAGAAATCATTCACAACCGATGAAGCAAAAGATATCGGTGAAAAATTAGGTATCCAATGGGACAAGTTTGACATAGAACAGTTCAGAATGGGTATGAACGTTGAGCTTGAACATGGTACGCGGGATCAACATACCAATGTGACCAATGATGACCCCTTGATGACAGGTAAGATCGCACTAGCTCATCTCAGTGAATTTCCTGATTACTATGATAGACTAGACAAGCTTGAGGAAGAAGCAAAGGCCTATTGGGAGAACAAGTGAGAGCAAATAGGCGAAAAGAAAATCGACTAATTGGAATCCCACTAGGGGCTCCACTTCTTCTACTTTTTCAATTTCTCTATCTTGAAGATGACTGGTTTAATTCCGTCCCCACACGGCTGGTATGTAACTCCCGGAGCTGGCCATTCATAATCCCCGCCAAAGTAATAGACCATCAATGTAGTATAG
>JAEORG010000351.1 GCA_016841005.1 Candidatus Thorarchaeota archaeon
TGATAGATCAGACTTCTAAGACTATCAAGTGATTCAATATACTTTCCTTCTTTTGCATCCAAAAGCATTTTTCTTACGGTTTCAGGATTTGCTCTTCCTGAGATTGAGTAAACAATCTCATCAGTTACTTTCTGACCTGTCGATGATGCTGCTTGAAGAAGGTTTATTGCGGCTCTCATATCGCCTTCTGCTAGATACAGAATTGCTTCAGTTCCAGCTGCTAATAGTGACACACCTTCTTTCTTTGCAATATATTTGAGTCTACTTTCAATATCATTATCGCTAAGTCGTGAAAATCGAAAAATCGCACACCTAGACTGAACAGGTGGAATAATCCTGCTGGAATAGTTACAAATCAATATCATTCTGCACGAAACAGCATAAGTTTCCATGGTACGGCGCAAGGCATGCTGAGCATCTGATGTAAGGTGATCTGCTTCATCGAGAACAAGAATCTTGAAAGGCGCGTCTCCCGATGGCATGGTTCTTGCAAAATTCTTGATTTGATTTCTTACAACATCAATCCCTCTTTCATCACTAGCGTTGAGTTCCATGAAATTACGTTCAAAAGAATCACCAAAGAGGTCTCGTGCCAAAGCTGTTGCTGCAGTGGTTTTACTTGTCCCTGGTGGTCCTGCAAATAAACAGTGAGGCACTGCTCTGGTTTCTACAAACTTCTTGAGGCTTTCAATCAGCGATTCTTGTCCAATAATTTCTCCTAAGGTTGGAGGTCGATATTTTTCAGTCCACAAGTCCAAATCCATTTGCAGTTCCCATCCAATATGAAGATATACTGATTTTTCAATTATGCCAGATTCTACTACGAATCTTTCTTGACCCCTTAAAAGATTCTCTGGCAATACAATAATATCCTATGAATGAAACACAGGATTAATCACTCTGGCTCGTTACCACAGAGCAAGGGCTTTATCACAATTAACTCCGATTGAGATGTGGGATTTCATGAAGCTGTGTAGTGAAGCAAAAGATGAGATGAATCGTTTCGAGATGTTGTTCCTTAATGACTCTCGAGAATGCATCTTTCAAAAACCAATGTCTGAGATATCTATAGGTGAAAAGAAACTGGGCCCCTTTAAGAAGGGAGACCATGTTAATCTCTCAAATTGGATAATAGAGCAGTTAATGAAGCACGACATCGTGGATATTGTGCCTGAAGATGCATATGATTCACTAAGACGGCTTCAGAATCTTTATCGAGAAGAAGAGAAGCAGCCTCACAAGCTGCAAACATTTCAACCATTTCTCTATACTGCACTCAGTAGGAAAGTACTCCGTTTACAAAGTGACAGAACATCGATAGATCCCAGAAAATACGACGAAATCGAAAAACTACAACGTATACTTCCCTTTTTGGTTGAAACTCGATTATCAAAAATACTTCGAGTTGCCAAATCAGGTGCATATCAAGAGAAGAGAAAGCAGATGGCTTATGAAGAGCGATGGCTTTGTGAAGAGCTAATAAATTTGCTCTCCGGATGGCGCCAAAACATTATGGAATGAGCAATGAGTATTAGTGCCCTTAAATACAAATCAAAACGAACTAGGAGTAGAAAGCTGGCATTATAATTGCAGGCTCTAGAATAACAAACCATTTCGAGGCTAGAAAAAATGTCTGGTTATGACGAACAGGAAAGATTCGAGGAGTTCCTTAGAACATACAAAGATGAACAGGGAACTCTGACTTATTGGTCAAGAATCCAACAAATGTCAATCAATGATGAAATATCACTCACAGTTGATTTTCAAGATTTGACAAGCTTCGATAATGTTTTCATCGCACTAGCAACAGAAGACCCTCAGAAGTTCCTGGAGATGGCTGATAATGCATTAATTTCAGTACTTCGTATTGAAGATCCTGACTACATTAACAGTCTTGATGTTAGCTTCATGAAGACACGTTTTGTTAATTATCCCGATCATATTGCATTACGTGCTCTTCGAGCTCGTCATATTGGAAAGCTAATACACATCAGTGGAATCATGATGAGAGCAAGTGTAGTCAAACCACTTCTAGTTCAAGCTATGTTTCTCTGTAGGATATGTCAAACAGAAATTCCTCAACCACAAGAAGAAGGGAGATATACAGAACCTGCTTTGTGTCCAGTTTGTACAAAGAAGACTCCTATGCGATTAATCCCACAAAAATCCCAATTCAAGGACTGGCAAAAAGTAAGAATTCAAGAATCCCCTGAGGAACTTCCTCCGGGGCAAATGCCTCGTTCTGTTGATGTAATTTTAGAAGGTGACATTGTTGATATTTCTAGACCAGGTGAGTTAGTCAAGGTAACTGGCACACTTCAAACATCTCCCGATTTTTCAAGAAGGGGTGGAAAGCTTGCAACATTCAATGTGTTCATTGAAGCTAATGGTGTAGAAATATCTGAGAAAGAGTATGAACAACTTGAGATATCTGAAGAAGACGAGAAACGAATAAAGGAGTTAGCAGAGGATCAATATGTTCATGAGAGGATATACGCATCAATAGCTCCTTCAATACAAGGCCATGAACGAATCAAAGAATCGATTGCACTCCTGCTTTTCGGTGGCGTTGGAAAGACACTGCCTGATGGAACACGTCTTAGAGGAAAATCAAACATATTGATGATTGGAGACCCTGGAACAGGAAAAAGCCAGATTCTCAAATTCGTTTCCGGCCTAGCTGCAAGAGGCCTTTATACCTCTGGCAAGGGAACTACTGCAGCAGGACTCACAGCAGCAGTCGTTCATGATACAGAATCTGGTGCAATGACGCTAGAAGCTGGAGCACTAGTACTGTCCGATCAAGGAATTGCGTGTATAGACGAATTTGATAAGATGGATCCAAATGACCGAACTGCTATACACGAAGCCATGGAACAACATACTGTCAGCATCGCAAAAGCAGGAATCGTAGCAACACTAAATGCAAGAACCTCAATTCTTGCTGCCGCGAACCCAACATTAGGCCGTTACGAATCTTCACTCTCCGTTCAAGATAACATCCGACTACCATTCACAATTCTTTCAAGATTCGATTTGATTTGGATTTTAGTTGATACACCAGAGGCAACAAGAGACCGTGAGCTTGCACAATTCATTCTTGATATGCATCAGATGAAAAAGACTCAGGGTCAGACTACTACACCCACTATTCCTCCGGATTTCTTGAAGAAGTATATCGGATACGCAAATCGTTATGTTATTCCTCAACTAACTCCTGAAGCTGCAGAAGTCATTGAGAATTTCTACGTTGATCTTCGAAAAAGTGCAGAAGGCGGAGCTTCGCCAGTTCCAATCACAGCGCGTCAATTAGAATCGCTCGTTCGTTTATCAGAGGCGCGAGCACGAATGGCGTTGCGATCCAAAGTTACCAAAGAAGATGCTCAAGCAGCAGTCCGACTCATGGAGGAATCTCTTCGTATGGTAGCACTCGACAGAATAACTGGGAAAATCGATATTGATCGTTTAGTTTCTAAAATGAGTGCATCACAACGTAGTTCCTCAGACATTATTATCAAGGCTATCCGTGATATGGAATCTGAAGGAACCTCAACGGTAAATAAGGACGCACTGATTCAGAGAGCTGTTTCAATGGGACTTCCTCGTGAACGTGCAGAAGAGGTCATTGAGAAACTTCTGGCTGAAGGAATACTTTACAGTCCACGTGAAGGTAAAATCAGACATTCCCAAAGCTAGACTCTATCGACTCATATTGCTATCATATTACGGAGAGGAGAACCATTCGACTGGAAGAGCTGGATATCAATACGCGAATAATCACGCATCTTCAGTCACAAGGGATATCAGAGCTTTTTCCGCCTCAAGCCAACGCTTTCAAAACAAGTGTTCTCAACGGAAAGAACCTCGTTCTTGCAA
>JAEORG010000352.1 GCA_016841005.1 Candidatus Thorarchaeota archaeon
ACTTCGGACTGACAAGTAATGATGTTAAAGATACTGCATTGGCGCTCCAAATGAAGCAAGCCTACAAGATCATTTTACCACAAATAGACCGATTCCTAAAATCACTTGCAGATAAATCACAGAAAACAATCGATATAGTAGCTGTAGGGAGGTCTCATGGACAGCACGCAGTACCAATCACTTACGGACTAAGGTTTGCAGTTTGGTTGGATGAGATTCTTAGACACAGGCAAAGGCTCTGCGAATCTAGAAGCCGTACATTAGTTGGTAAAATCGCAGGAGCAACAGGAAGTCATGCAGCGCTTGGAAAAGCTGGAATAGAACTTCAAGACCTTGTGATGAAGGAACTAGGTCTACGGTCACCCACTGCTACAACTCAGATAGTTCAACGGGACAGAATAGCGGAATCCATTCTTGTTCTCGCAAACCTTGCTGCAACTATTGAAAAAATTGCTACTGATGTAAGAAACCTACAAAGAACAGAGATTGGAGAAATGTTTGAGCCATTCGCAAAAGGAAATCAAGTGGGTTCATCAGCTATGCCTCATAAGCGCAATCCAGTGACTTGTGAAAAAATATGTGGAATTGCACGAACTATTAGGAGTATGGTAGTACCTGCTCTAGAGAATGTAACCAGTTGGGAAGAGAGGGATATCACACATTCATCAACTGAAAGATTCATTATTCCTCAAACGTTCATTCTTGTGGACTACATCGTTCGAGAAATGACTAGAGTAATAGAAGGTCTAGAAATTAATCACGAGGAAGTCGAGAGAAACCTTCACCTCTCAAATGAAGCAATTCTAAGCGAATACATTCTTACCGAATTAACTAAAGCTGGTCTAGAGAGACCTAAGGCGCATAATATTTTACGTGATCTAAGTTCCAACGCTAAAGAGCAAAAGACCACATTACTTGCTGTTGTGGAGAAAGATGATAAGATTAAGGAAATATTAGAAGGAGTTGAGATTGATGTAGACAGATATCTTGACTCTATACGAGAAACTTCAAGGATAATTGTGAAACGAGCAATCAAAAGGTATAATGACACCCTAAGTACGACAGAATAAAATGGAGAAAGAAAATTGGAGGGTTAAGAAAAATGAAGAAGTTGCTTGTAACGCTGACAGTAGCAGAGGCAAAACGACTGATTGCCAAGGGACTTCTTGCACTTGATGAAGTTCAAAAAGCTCTGAAGGAGGGATACCTGTGCATCACACTTGGTACTACATCGAGCTACCTTGTTGAGGAAATCCTTGGAGAGTATGATAAGACAACCCATATCGCGGGAATCACTATCGCAAAAGGATTGGCAATAACACAGGAGGATAAACGAGCATACGATGCGATTTTTTACAAGGGAGAATATCTTGAGAAAAAGAAAGTGAGAGATGTTCTTGACAAAATGGTTTCGACTGATGTGATAATCAAGAGTGCCAATGCCCTCGATGAAGACAGGATTCCTCTAATTCTATTGGCTAGTGATACTGGTGGAACAGTAGGATCGTTTCTCGGTCCTGCATCTACTAAGAATGTCACTATAATAATGCCAATTGGGTTGGAGAAATGCATCCCAGTAGCCTATGAAGATATGGTGGGAAGATTTGGAAGGGATGATTGGGATTATACCATTGGCACACCTGTTGGAGTCATTGCAGTTCCTGAAGGGATTCCTTTTACAGAAGTAGAGGCACTAGAAACTCTATTTGGAGTTGAAGTGATTCCGATTGCAGCAGGAGGTATAAATGGAGCAGAAGGGTCTGTGACATTCTATATTGAGGGATATGATGAGAATATTGAACGGGCATATCATTTCTTACAGAATATAAAGGGAGAACCTCCATTTCCACTAGTGGAACATGTAAAAGAGTGACCACAAAAGATGATGCTAAGATGATCGAGGACCCAGTGATTCAGACACGTGCTTTGACAAAGATATTTGAAAAGGGGAAGAAGAGAGAGGTTGTTGCACTCGACCATGTTGACTTGGAGATTGGTAGAGGAGAAGTGTTTGGATTACTGGGAGCTAATGGAGCGGGGAAGACTACACTAATCCGGTTATTGGTTGGACTCCTAACACCCACAGAAGGTACCGCAAGTGTTCTTGGGAAGGATATCCTCGAAGATATAGAGTATATCCGTGAACGCGTGGCTCTTCTACCACAAGAGGCAGGGATTTATGAGAGATTGACAGCTCGAGAGAACCTCATCTATTATGGAGGACTCTATGGTATCCCTGAGTCTGAGTTGAATAAAAGAGCAGATAGACTCCTAGAAGTCGTTGGCCTCAAGGAGAAGCAGGACTATCAAGTCAAAGGTTTTAGCGGAGGGATGAAGAGAAAGGTCCTAGTTGCTAGAACACTGGTTATTGAGCCTGAAATTGTGTTTCTTGATGAACCAACAACAGGAATAGACACCCTGGGAGCGAGAGTTGTTCGGAATATGTTGAAGACGTTAAGTTCGGAAGAGAATCGAACGATAATACTTACTACACATGACCTAAACGAGGTGAAAGAACTCTGTGACAGGGTAGGGATACTCAATGACGGAAAGCTTGCTGCCATTGGTAGACCTGCAGAGCTCGAGGAGAAATTCAAGGCTGCTAATCTAGAAGATGTCTTTACCGGATTAGTGACAGGAGAAGGCGTCTATGGAGATGAGTACATATGAAACGTCCTCGAATTGATTACAAGACCTACTGGATGTTAAAGAAAGAGATTAAGGAAGTGCTCAGGTCACGTTGGCTTTTGGTGGGATTCATAATCAGCCCCCTCTTTGCGTGGATGTTTGAAGGCGTTTTTCTCTCCTTTATCGTTGCACAGACTGTCGAAGAACCTGAACTCGTCTACATCACCAATGACGATCACGGATTATGGGGTAACACACTCTATAATTCAATTGATAGATATAAAGCAGACTTGAAAATAAGTGAACTCGTTGATGTGACAAAACAACAAGGTGACCAATTAGTTGCGAATAAAACAGTCACAGTGTGGGTATATATTCCTGAGAATTTCACGCAAGAATTGAATGAAACTACGCGTTCAACGTTGATAATTTGGGTGAACTCAGCTAGTCTTAGAGCGTCGACTACAGCCAGTTACCTTGATGCATTCTCAAAACAGATTATCAATGCAGAGATAATTATTCGAGACCTATCTGTCACAACATACACAATTGCGCCTCAAGCAACATTTGGGCACCAGCTGGCAATCTTCCTAGTTATGATCACATCAGTGCTTGCACCATCCCCCTATGTAAGCAAATCATTCTCAGGGGAACGTGAGAGGCATACCTTGGAAGCATTGCTTGTCGTTCCGATGAGCCGTCTCAAGATACTAGGATCAAAGGTTGTTGCAGGAATTCTTCTCACAATGATTTATTCAGTATTTACAGTTGTTGGAATTCTAATCTATAATTGGTCAATTATTCTGAGAGCTTCAGGATTACCAGAGGCATTCGCACAGTTCTACATTGACCTCTATACGGTGAACTTAGAGTCAGTTCCGTTGATATTCTTCTGCCAATTCCTAGTACTTCTCTGTGCTATTGGAATTGGAATAGTCATTTCAACTCTAGCGAAAGATCAAGCCAGTGCTGAATCAATCAACAATCTGGTATTGTTGGTTCCAACATTCGTAGTAGGTATCTTGGGATTCGCAGGTAGTATTTCACAGTATAGCGGTCTGTTTGGTTTATTTGTACTGGCAATTCCGTTTACGCATGCAGTAATCATTCTGAATAGTGTACTTTCGGGAGTATGGACACCAATTAGTATTCTTGGAAGCATTCTATACTTGGTCATCTTCACAATTGTCTTTCTTATAATTGGAGCAAAGCTCTTTGAACGAGAAGCAATAATTTCATAGAACCGAGAATGTCTACCGAATTGGCCATTTTGGTTTTATAGAAACACCAGACCTCTCAATCAGCTTCGTACTATGCTCAATGGCTCGTTTGCGAACCCTTTCCTCATTTAGTGTGAGAAGTCTCTTGTTATGCATAAGTAGACGACCATTGACCATTACTGTATCAACATAGCTGCCACTTCCTGCATAAACAATGTTTGAAACAGGATTAGTGTTAGGGGTCAGACCTAGGTCAGTCATATCGATTATGATTATATCAGCTTGTTTTCCGACTTCAAGAGACCCTACAATGTTATCGATACTCATTGCACGAGCACCTCCAAGAGTCGCAAGTTCGATGACCTGTTCAGCAGTCATAACCAAGGGGTCATTTAAGACTGGCTTGTGAATTAATGCGGCAAGTCGCATTTCCCTCACCATGTCGTAGGTATTATTACTCGGTCCACCGTCGCATCCGAGAGATACTGGAACGCCATGCTGAATCATTTGTGGTATTTTTGCAAAACCCGAAGCAAGTTTAGTATTACTTGAGGGACAGTGTGATATATTTGATTGAGTCTCTGCTAGTATTGCAAGTTCATCATCTTCAAAATGGATCCCATGAGCAAAGACCATATCAGGACCAAGAAGGCCCATATCTTTTGCAAAGCTTGTGAGATCCGCATATCCGTTCTCCTTAACATAGTTGACATCGTCAGGTACCTCACCTAGATGCATAGTCATTCCTGTTCCTTTATCTCTAGCTAGCCTCACAACATCCTTGAATAAGCTGTGAGATACACCACCTAAAGATCTAAGCCCGTACCAGACTTGAAGCCGGCCATTAGCCTTTCCATGCCACTTCCTATGCATCTCGTCAGTTTCACGCAAGCAATCATCAGCGTTCTCCACCATTCCTGGATACATTATATCCGGGTTATCTGCATAACCTGTCGAGTCCATGATTATCTTTGATAATGCAGCTCGCATTCCTGTCTTTTCTACGGATTGCGCAATAGCATCAAATCCATAGCGAGTGTGAATCATGCAATCTAGGAAAGATGTCGTTCCAGTTCGAATCATTTCCGCCATGCATAATTCAGCGGAAACGACACCATCCTGTCCTTGGAAATTGCCTTGCATGACCCAGACATAATCCTTCAACCAGTTGACGAGAGAAACATCATCTGCACATCCACGAATTAACGCTTGAGATAGATGGATATGAGTGTCAATAAGACCGGGCATTACAATAGACCCATTTACATCTAGTGTTAAATCAGCACCATATTTTGACAGCTCCTCGGTCGTTCCCACAGCGGCAATTTTTCCATTTAGAATATATACGGCCCCTTTGGAAATTATCTCTCTCTTAGAATTGAGTGTTAGAACGTATCCGTTTTTAATTAGAATACTATCTGCAGATGACAGAACAATTCCTCCTCATCACCAATTTCAGTATGAGATAGAAATCATAACCATTGCGGTCAAATGAATCTACTTTAGAATCATGAATTTAATTTCAACCGAAAGGCCTTCTTGAGGTTGCCCAAGAATCCTATCTGTTACCTTGATAGGTGCATCATATTTTCGTGCGAGCCTTCGTACCAAGTGAATACCCACACCACTGGATCGCCGCGTAGGATCAAACAATCGAGCTTTTTGTTTTGCTTCCAAACCGGGTCCATTGTCTGAAATTCGAACACAAAAATGATTACCTTGTCGTTCACCATCTATCCAAATTCGTTTGTCTTTGCGGGGATTGTGTTTGATACAGTTTTCCATCAAATTCCAGAATAGATGCCCTAAGGCTCTGTCTGCACGGATGTTTAACTCATCTGGGATGTTATCAATTTCAGGAGTTATTCCAAATTGACTGGAGAATAAGCGGATTTGTGTCCGAAGTACATATCCTAAATCAGTAGAGATTAGTGGGTCACCCTTCGATTCTTCTGCTCTCCGGACATTACTAATGAGTTCAATACAGCGACTAGCCCCATCTAGAACATATCTGCGTGCATTTTCTATCTGTTCTGAAGGCGAATCCTTATCCAGCAAATCGGCTCCAGCGAGGATAAGCTGAAGTTGATTACCGATATCATGCAAGAGCAGGTCTAGAAGAAATCGAGATTCAGCTTCCGCTCTTTTCAGTTCAGATACATTCGTGAATACTGCAAAGCTACCAAGATATTGTCCTGAAGGATCGAGCCAAGGTGAAGCATGGACTATTGTGGGAACTAACTCGCCTGTCTTATGTAGTAAATTAAGTTCATATCTCCCTCTCTTACCTTCTTTTCGTTCCTTGATTTTACCCTTAACATCCGATTCTGACCATCCCTGAACCCACAAGGTAATTGGTTTACCAATCAGATCTTCAGGTTTCTCATATCCCAGCATATCGCATAACGCTTGATTTGCAAGCTGGCAAATTCCAAAATCGTCATCAACGCATAGACCCGAATCCATTGTTTCAATCAGTGTTCTATGCTTGTGTTCACTATCAATAAGAGCGTCCTGATGTTCAACTTCCTCTGTAATATCATCCAGTTGTGCAACAGTCTTCATTGAATTTCCATTTGAAGTCATCAATGTAGAACTAACTCTAACTGTCCGATACTCTCCATCGGATCTCTGAACCTTAATGGTGTAAGTTGACGGAAGTTCCTGACCGATGCGTCTTCCTTCGTACATTTGAGTAACAAAGCCTCTAGTTTCAGGAGGAAGAATATTTCTGAAATCCGAACCTAATAATTCACTTCGAGTTAATGCAACTATCTCACACAGACGATCATTTACGTATTCGATTTCATATTGTTCTCCAACCACAACAATTCCAATAAAACTTGAATGATCCACCAATATTTGGAAGAGACCCTCCTCTTCTCTGAGTTTCTCCTCGATTGCTATTCTTCTAGTCATGTCAACAGAGTATGAAGTATAACCAACAATGGTTCCGTTGTGCGTAATCACACGGGCAGTCGTTTCTGTAGGTATCTCGGCTCCATCCTTTCTCAGCACTCTCACTCCGATTGATACAGGCGTTTCACCTGAACCAAGTCTACGGAGGCCTTCCATAACTGTACTGATCTGAGTATGAGAAACAATCCCACTGAGTGGCAAGTCTTTCAAATCTAAATCTGTCATTCTGAGTAGTTTCTTAGCGATTGAATTAGCATACTGTATATGAAAGTCGAGGTCAATCTCAAGAACTGCTATAGGTATACTCTCGACTGCCTGTCGAAATTCAGTTCGGTCGATTTGACTAAGTTGAAGGGGATTGGAGATATCGGTCATATATATGCCAACGGATTTAATCGCATCTTATTCTAGCATGCGTCAGGTCAAATGAAGGGCTAAACCTTCCCATAAATCATTTAGTATGACAACCTCACATTACAACAAGTTAAAGTAGACGAGAGGTAATCAGCTCAAACTGCGCGTAAGAGAATAACAGGATGGAACAAGTTTGAAGAAAATCCTTGCTATCGACTACGAGAAGTGTACCGGATGCAGAAATTGTGAATTGGCCTGTTCAATAGCACATACTCGCACATTTAATCCTGCAAGATCTAGAATTCAGATTCTAAAGAGCGAACCTGATAATATTGTAGCTCCAATGGTATGTCTTCAGTGTGATGTTCCTCTATGCAGAAATGCTTGTCCAAATGGAGCTATAAAAGAGAACGAACATGGAACGCTCTATGTCGATAGTAAGACTTGCGTAGGATGCATGAATTGTGTTACTGCGTGCATCTATGGTGGTATCACCATCGATCCAGAGACCAAGAAAGCTATCAAATGCGACCATTGTTGGGAAGACCCTAGGTGTGCTCAGGCCTGTGAATATGGTGCTATTTCATTTGTAGAAAAGAATCAAGGACTCGAAACTCGAATGATTGGAATCAGAAACCTCACTGATCAGATGGGGTTAATCAGGGAGGGACATTAAGGTGACATTTGATTACAAGGGATATGCAGGTTACTATCTTGATATCGACCTTACAAAGGGGAAGATACACAAGAAAGAAATGGAGAAGGAATGGGCAAGACTCTATCTTGGTGGTACAGGAGTTGCAGCGAAAATCCTCTGGGATAGAACAGGACCTGATACAGACCCATTATCCCCTGAAAATGTATTAATTGCAGGTACAGGTCCCTTGACTGGTGTTATGTTCTCACCTTCTGCGAGAATGATGTTTGCCGCAAAGAGCCCTCTGACCGGAGTCTGGGGAGAGAGTCATGTTGGTGGCTTTTTCGGACCCGAAATGAAATTTTCAGGTTTTGACTTCGTAATATTCAATGGGCGTTCACCAAAACCAGTTTACTTGTATCTCAATGATGGAGATGCTGAGTTAAGAGATGCAGCTCATCTCTGGGGAAAGGAAACTGATACAACTACTATGATGCTTCGAGAGCAACATAAAGATCCAGAACTCAAGACTGCAGTTATTGGTCCAGCAGGAGAGAATCAGATTGGATATGGCTGTATTATTCTCGATTTCTATAGAGCAGCAGGAAGAACAGGTATGGGCTCTGTACTGGGATCGAAGAATGTGAAAGGTATTGCCGCGTCTGGTTCATTAGGTCTTGAAGCTCATGATATGGACAAGTATCTTGAAGCCAATGAAATTGAGATGGAACGATTAAGAGATCCAATATGGACCGATTCTCTTGCTTCTCTAAGAAAATATGGAACGACGGATCTTGTTGCAGTCATCAATGAAATAGGTAGACTACCGACAAAGAATCATTGGACTGGATTCTATGATGATGCAGAAGACATAGGTCCTGAATTAATTGCAGAGAGATACAGACTTGGTCAAGAAGCATGTTTTGGATGTGAACTTGGGTGCAAATATGTGATCAGAGTGAAAGATGGTCCATATGCAACTACT
>JAEORG010000353.1 GCA_016841005.1 Candidatus Thorarchaeota archaeon
GGTTATTCCGGATATTTTCTGTACTGGGCGCGATTTCTATCAATCTGTAGTCATCTCTCGAGATATAGATACATGCTATCATCTCCTTGCCCAAAAAATAGCAGTATTACGAAATGTCTATACGACAATCGAATCCACAGATGCTGAACGCCGGCGTCTTTATGTCAAGGGGAGAAAGACCAACTGACATACCATGATACCTAGGTGATGGTGAAAGGTTTAAAACGATGTTCAAAATCGCCCTCAGAGACTGAGCAAAGAGGTTGAAAATTACGATGACAAGGCTCAGAGGCCTACCCAAATATTATGTAGCTATTATAGCAGCGCTTCTAGTCCTATCTATGCTTCCTACTCCAACTACTGCACAAGCTGAGCTCGACGCAGTCGTTGTACTTGTAGATAACTCACATGGAGAACACTTTGACCCATATGATGCAGATAATGGATTGAAATTGATGTTAGATATGGTCAACGCATCAGCACGCTATTTAGTACGAGTCCACGAAGATGATCCACTTAATGACACTCATCTCGAAGATGTTGATGTTCTATTACTTCTTGCCCCTGATGAAGGTGAACCATTTGCTCAGAGTGAAATCAATGCGATTTCTAAAATGCTCAATAATGGTGGCTCTCTGCTGATTACTGGGAATCCCAATATCGATCAAGAAATTACAGAATATTGGTCGGATTCAACATTTCGAGATATCGGTGAAAATTGGGCTGTAAATAATTTCCTTGATGCAATGAATATCACTGGAATTCGATTCAGTACCAACATCACAGAATCAGATGATGACGTCACTATCTATGCAGATACAATGTTTGACTATACGAACGCATTGAATGCAACAGACCCATATATTATCCAAATGGATTCCAGTGTCTGGAAAGCAAATCATCCTATCTTCAAGAATATCAACAGTCTTGTAGTTATGACTGGTACATTGAAACCAATAGATTCCGAAAGTATTATCGCACGGAGCTATGATGAATCGTTTGCGCAATACAGACGAGGCCCCAACACATTTGCAAATATTTCATTTCCAAATATGTCATTAGCTGAATTTGCTGATGCACCACTTTCATATTCAGCAATAAATGGTACTGATCCATCTTGGTTATCAGCTTTTGAATTCAATAACAGCAGAATCGCTATTTGTGGTTCAACAATTATGTTCAGTGGGATGTCTCTTGCCCTTCCTGAATCAGATGCCCGAAACGAGGAACAGTGGTTTTACCAAGGAGATAACCGTTTTCTCTTCATGAATATGCTCAATTGGCTATCCGAAGGCGATCTTGAGCCTCCAAGTGCAATCACTCCGATACTAATGGTATCAATTGTTCTAATAGTGATTGGAATTGCATATTATGTAGTTCAAAAACGGAGATCGTAGTGTTACCACTCTGGTTTAGAAATCCCTGACTCAGAAAGCTTGGACTCAATAAGCTTGACAAGTTTTCTGACACCCTCTTTCTTTAAAGCTGATAGAGTTACAACTGTCGGTTTTGAATCAGGGAGTGCTTCAATTAGTTTGAACTTCAAAAAATCTAATGCGGCTGCTAACTCTCTCGAATTGAGTTTGTCCATCTTATTTGCTATGATTATTACATTCTTCGAAATCTCAGAGAGGAAGGTATAGAACTCCACATCGATTGGGATTTCACCTCTCTTCTCCCATCGCGTTACCAGTTCTTCAAACAATGTGATATCAATTATTAGAATGGACACAACAATTCTGTCCCTCCATTTCTCCAGTTTTTCAATTATCATCGTCTTTGTTTCTTCAATCGAAGTCTTGCTCTTTCCTGACATGTATCCGAATCCTGGAATATCTACCAGATCTACTGATCCAAGGTCGATGAATTGTTCCCATCTTGTACTTCCTGGTTTCTTTCCTACCTTTACCTTCACTCCAGTCAAGGCTCTTATTGTGCTACTTTTGCCCACATTACTACGACCTGCAAATACAATCAATGGTTTTCTCTTACTACCAGAATGGTCGCGTCCTTGCATATTCAATCTCCGCCTTTGCAATTGCCTTTAGAACATCTATTCTTTCTCCCATGCTTGGTTTTAAGATGCGTGATGCAGTCTGAGGACCGATACCTCTTCCTGCAAGAACTATGAGAGCTACTTTTCCGTACTGTGCCACAAGACTTGCAGTCAATGACCTTGATGCATATTCTTTATGCTCTTCCTTTGTGAGTGTTTTTCCCTCCACTTTCTTCTTCATTATCTTTGTAAACGTCTGATTACTCGTTGGCAAAACAGCAATCATCTTTGCCTCACACACTGGACATTCTATATCCTCCTCCATTGATGAAACTGTTCTTGTTGAATTCCAATTACAATTTAAACAAACCAAACGAAATCTCTTAGAAAGCAGACGTTCCTCCATCATTTTCAGAATCTCATTCTCTTCTGTTAACTCCCCAATCACCTCAAAACGGCTCTTTTCTTCAACAATCAATCTAGCTAGAGATGATGGTTCCTTCGTTCTAACAATCTTTACTTCTAGATCGCCTTCCGAAATACGCCTAAAGATAGATAGTGTTCTGTCCTCGTCAAGTTTCTCATGTAATACTTCTCTCATAGCTTCTTCAAA
>JAEORG010000354.1 GCA_016841005.1 Candidatus Thorarchaeota archaeon
GCAAAAGCCCATGCCCAGCTGGGCCGCCCAAGTTTCTCTGCTTCGGCCTTATGCTGTTGGAAAGTACGCTCGTCAACAGCGCCTGTTTCGTAGAGCAACCTACCTGTCATTGTGGACTTGCCGTGGTCGACATGTCCGACGACGACGAGGTTAAGATGCTCTTTGTCGGTTTTCTTGGACAAGGCATTTAATCTCCTTATTCTTAATTAGCCGGTCCCCTATAGATGGGAACCTGCTCGCTCTCACTTTGGGGGATGCTTTTAACGGTTTCGACAAGGCCGCTTGACCATAGATAGAAAAGCGGTCTTAGAAGCCCCAGAATAATTATCAAGACAATGCATCTGACGGAATTAGTAGGAGTATCAATCTGGATGAATGAAGTATTTCGATTACGACTAGATGAGATTCAACCAAGCCAATTGTACATCAGTAGGACCAAGTTCGCTGAAGTAATGAAGTACTTCGAGACCTCCACTGAATCCCAGCTTGAGCCGATCCCTGTGCGAGATTTCGATGGAGAGTTCGTATCGACTGATGGCCATACAAGGGGAGTTGCATGGTATCTTCAGGGATACGAAGAAGTTGATGTAGTCTGGGAAGACCTAGAGATGGACTGGGAGGCATACCAAATCTGTATCGATTGGTGTAAAGAGGAAGGCATCAATTCGATTCTAGACCTGACTGACAGATTTCTAGACCACTCAGAATATGAGATTCTCTGGCTTGAGCGATGTCGAGTAATGCAAGAAAAACTCGAAGCGCAGAGAGAAGCCTCACTTCGTTAATGATCACGATAAAAATGGGGGGAAATGGATGGCATTGATAATAGTGATACCGAGAGAAGAAGGAGAATTACCATGAATGAGAATCATCCTGATACAGTACCACTACATCTCCTAACAAGCGCCATCCGTTTCCGGGGTGATGTTTCTGTTCTCAGAAACATACCAGAAAGTGACTATTTGCTAATTAAGAGCTATGAGCTACGCAATGGCCAGAATCCGCGGATAGTTTTACTAGAAATTATCATATCTTGGGTCTAGTTCGAGTAAATGCAACATAGATGACTGCTAATACTACTGGAGCAACAAGAATCACTATAACTATCTCATTCATGGGTGGTGAGAACGAACTAGGATTCGTATAATTCGGACCCTCCTCTATAGAACGCAGAATGTAATCTTTGAATAGACTGAATTCAGGGTCATATTCACCATCTGGAATCATTGCATTGAATGCGACAACCATGTCATGTTCAGGTGATACCATGATCTTCTGGCCATGACGCCCCCAAGCAAAGTAGATTCCAAGATCTGAGCGGGTCCACCATTGCCAACCGTATCCGTATTCAGGTTCATTCTCGTATGGTCTAAGGGCAATAGGAGTAGTGGCATTTGCAACGAACTCTTCGGATAGAATCTGTGTTCCATTCCAGTTGCCATTGTTCAGATAGAGAAAACCAAGCTTTGCCATATCCTGAGTTGCCAGCTTAAGTCCTCCGTGACAATTGTACCATCCTCCATTCATCATATACCAAGTTACACTAGTGATGCCAAGAGGAACAAAGAGATGCTGTCGAGCAAACTGAAGTGTTGTACGACCGGATATTTTCGGGATAATTGCACCGAGAAGATTGGTTCCTCCACCATTATAGGTCCAATGCTCACCCGGTTCGTATGCCATGGGTCTATCTAAGACAAACTGGATACAATCATCGGCACCTGCCATTATCAGGAGAGTATTTGCTTCTGCATCCTCGTATGAAGTTGACCATTCATCCCACTCGAACCCAGCTGTCATCGTAAGGAGGTCTTCTATTGTCATCCTATCTTTCCTTGAATCAGGATTTGCGATTTCATAATCTGGAAAGAAATCAAATACAGTTTCATTAATTCCTGTTAAAAGACCCTGCTGGAGCGCGATTCCAATCAGTGTGCTCGTGAAGCTCTTCGTTACTGAATGAAGAAGGTGAAGTCTTGATGCTGGATAATAATCTGACAGATACTCTTCAAATACAACATATCCATCTTTTACAATGAAGATAGATCGTATTGGCCATTCCTGTGATTCGATTACATCTATCATTTCATATAGAGTTTCATTGTTCATTCCGTGTTCCTGAGGAGTACTATTCCTCCAACCTTCTGTCGGCCAATAATCTCGTGTAATACTGTCTTGAGAAGTTATCGTATGTCGGACAACAGAAGAGCTTTCAATTGCTAGTGCATTTGTTGGCATGACTATAGCAAGAAGAAGAAATGTGAATAGTATGGAAACTGTTTTTGAAAGTGGAGCGGCTTTTTTCATCTATCATTCCCTTCGTTGTAGAATAATTGACTCAAGATTGTATAAGAAGCCTGAATGGCGCAATGCATCAAATCCGCGGATGATTTTACTAGAAATGAAGTTTATCTAAGATCAGAATCAGTGATATCTTCTAGATTCTCAAGCGGAATCCAGCCCTCCTCCCCTTGAGGCGTTTTTACCCAGGCCCAACCGCTTTCTTCGTCTTGTATCAGAACTTCCTGACCGATGCTGATTGTTAGTTCTTTGGCATTGTAATCTCTTGTAGCAACATACTTTCCCTCTTCAGGAAGTGGATTGAGGTATGCTTCAGGAACCCACCCAAAGTTACCAGCCGAAGTCTTACACCAGAGCCATCCGTCCCATTCGGTTGCACGTCGTTCTCCTTCCAATACTTCGCCCAATCTTATGACAAGTGGAATGAGATTGTCACTCTTGTGATTCTTGATGACTCTGGTATTCCGCATCCAATCACATCTGAATTACATTCAAAGTCCAATCTTTTATCATGTCCCAATTCCTGAAGTCCATAACCTCCGGAAGTTCTTCTCCTTCTGGAGCTCTGTCCTTTATGATTTTTTTAATCAACGACCGAACAACAAAGTTGTACCGCTTGAAATCGAACATCCCTGCGAAGAGACCTGTTGATATTGGTGTAAGACCAGGATATCTCTCTGCTATATCATCTAGATAATTCTTCTGAGCCTCATCACATAACTCTGGATTGCTCGCATCTCCACAGACCACAAATAATGCAATCTTTTGAGTGGTTAGGTCTTCAAGATTATCTTCTAAGAATTTCAGAGGTTCTTTGGTCCACTGTCCTGCTTGAATACCACTACCAATAAGAATCAGGTCATAATCAGCAATAGGAGAGGTCAGCCTTTTCTTTTTCAGCTCGACAATTTCCACATTGGCACCAACTTCCTCAGCGGTCTTTGCCATTTCTTGGACTATCTCCTTGGTTGTCCCATATCTGGTCCCATAGCATATTGCGACTCTTCTCATAGTCATCACATGATGGAAAAAATACCTAGCAAAAAATGATTCGACTCATCTTCAATTCAATGAAACTCTAGTACAACTCTTTTGCTATCAGTATAATATTGTACAGATTTTGAGTAAGTTTCATAGAATATTTGGAGGGATGATAGCAGATGATTAGTGATGATGAGAAAGCTACAGATGATGACATTCAGAATTTACCATTTGATCCATTGAAGGTCATAATATTACAGATTTTTCTTGTGGTTCTGACGTATGTCCTCATCCCAAACGACCGATTTCTATCGTATCACTATCGCGACATCCTATACATACCAATATCTTCGACAAGTGGACTCAGACTGATGTTGATTCCAGTGATAGTGGGATTTGTCATATATTTTGCAATTGAATGGACAATTGATGAATTAATGGAAAGTCTATGGGTAGCATGTTCCTTTGTTTTCATATCGTTTCCTGTAATCCCTCTCTGGCAATATTATGGTTGGGGAGAATCGCTGTATTTGGAAGAGATGTTTGTATATGGTTTGAACTCGACTTGGTGGCCTGTAATTCAGGGAATGGGTCTGGCTATCTTGATTATTGTGAAACGAGAATCTGAGTATGCTGAACAGGGAATTGAAATGAGGAATATGAAGAATGATGTTTTTGCGTTATCGTTAGGAGGTGCTATCCTATCGGGATATTCGATTGTACAAATTGCTCGTCCAGATGGTATACACTTCCGTCCAACGCCATTTACTGCTATGACACTAGTTACAGGAATGATTGTCTGTATTTTGTCAGTAATTATACCAATAGCTAGATGGAGTATCTCATATTGGAATAACAGAAGCAGATTCAGGTCGAGAAGAGATTTATCAACATCGGAGATAGAAAACAACTCATGTACTATGGAAAGCTTGTCTGTCTACGACCGCTAGAGTTGTCAGATCTTGATGATATTGTCAAATATCAGAATGACTGGAAGCTTCGAAGGTGGTCCGGTGTTCCATTACCTAAATCTCGTTGTTCAGTAGAAGAGTGGTTAGAGAGAACATCGGTTTCGAATCCAATAAACGATAGCAAAATGGTTTTGGCTATTACAGACAAGAAGAGTGGAGCATTCATTGGGATAACTCGATTTTATGATATGAAAGTACCACATTATAGAGCCTGTCTTGGAATAGGAATTCAGAATCCGGATAATCGATCAAGAGGGTACGGGACAGATGCCACCTTAGTTATGCTCTGGATTGCATTCAATGTACTTGGTCTTCACAGTGTATATCTTGACACAATGGAACATAATGAACACGCGATTCATGTCGCAGAAAAGGCAGGCTTCAAAAGAATTGGAATCTTTCGAGAAACAGAATTTATTGATGGAGAGTTCAAAGGACTGGTCTATTTTGACATTCTTAGCAGTGAGTTTTTTGAGAATTATCCACCAGGTGTCCTGATTGGGAAACCGTAGGAGAGAGAAAGAGTTGTGCTTACGTAGCTTCTAACGCGAGCACATCATTAAGGGTCATTTCATCATCCTTGCGGGATGAGTGAGTATGTACTGAACTATCTGTCGAGCCTACAGATTTAGTATCAAGCGACTGGGTCTTCATCGGAGAATTACCTCCTGAAGTAGACCTGAGCAAGTGCCTGGGTTGAAACCTCGTTCTTAGGGACTTTGTCCTTAGGATGTAGGTTGTACTTAGCAAGTGCCATGATTATTACCTCACAACAGTTCTGTAAGCGTATGCTAGAGCCTGGGTCTTTACGACCTCAGGATTGCTTTTCTTCATATGTCGAGTCCGGTTATTAGTTGCCAGAGCCATGATATTTCACAAGAATTACTACTCAGAATTAGTATATATAGCGAAGCCACTTCTTAGGGTCACGAATTAAGGTCACAATTTGTTACTATGATTTAGTCAATTCTAATCATCAGATTCAATGGTTTCTAAAGGGTCTTTTTCGCCATTTTGCCCTCGAGCATATCTATGAGTCAAGACAACTCCAGTAATTGTAAATGCCCCACCAAGTAGTTGTAGTATCGACGTGGGTTCATTCAAGATGAGAACAGACATGAGAACACCCCAGACCGAGATGAGATTTAACGCGATTTGGACTCGTGAAGCCTCTATATACCTCATAGATTCATAGTACAGAATGAAGGCCAATACAGAATTGATTATTCCGACCCACAGAACGATCATCCATGTTGTAAGACTCAGTTGGGTCAATATCGAGAGATCCTCAAATATTGCTGCAGATATCCATATGCAGGGTACTGCGGCTATTGTACTGAATGCAGTAACTGATATTGAATCGACTTCACGCATCGCAATCTTACCGGCAATTCCGTTGATTGCAAAAAGAAATGTGGATACTACAATAATCAGGTCTCCTAAAATTCTGACAGGTCCGAGTCCAGTATCTAAAGGAGCTCCTCCAATTACTATGAATGAAACTCCCAGAGTAGCAAGCAAGAGACCTCCAATCTTATCCATCGTGATTTTCTCATTTAGAAGTGGTAGAGCTAGAATAACAGCAAAAACTGGGCTCATGTTCAGAAGTAACAGTGTTTCTCCTGCTGTTGTTATTCCAAGACCAATATATTGTAGAATCTGGGATAGAAATGGACCTGCCATTCCAGCAATCAGAATGGATTTCCAGTTCAGCCGAGATTGTTTCAGATTGTCTGATCGATTTCTGGAAGTCAGAACAAGTAGGATAAGAAAAGGAACTGCAATAGTATAACGAAGTGCCACAAAGATGATGGGTGTCAATTCGGCATAGGCAATTTTTGCGAGTATCAATGAAGATGACCAAAACATCGTAGTAAAGATGATTGCAACCCATGCTAGAGTGGATTTCTTCATGTACAGTTCGAGAACTAGTCAGTCTGAGGCCGTTTTATCACCTTCGGATGAGGTTCTTACCCTCATCATGACATTGTTTGAGTAAGTTGTATCCATGTGTGACAACGTCTCGGTAGGCCTTCAGACTTCTAAATTCCGAGAGGAATAGCTCCCATCCGGACATGTAAAAACCTCTGTACGAATCTGCAATCTGGCTGTAGTCCTGAGTTCGCAATTCCTGTTCAATCCTAGTCCTGTTCCAAGACCACAGATCAATTGGATTATCATAGGTCTGGCTAAGTATTCTGATTGGGGATGGAGATACACGCCAAGTCATAGACCTGATTATGTACCAAAAATCATGCCCAGCTCTATCAAATACCTGCCTTGGTATAGGTTCAATGTATTCTTCCAATTGAATTAGATTAGTGACATCCTGCTTGCGAATTGTATCTATATCAGGAAATTCTTCCTGTTTGGGTTCTCCAAAGAGAATTTGAACATCGCTTATTCGAGGAGGACAGTAGTGCACCATTACTTCTTTCATTTGTTTAATACGTACAATCTGCGACCTTGGCATATGCAAAGCATCTGGCTTAATCTTGTGAAAACGTGTTTCATATTGCTCTGAGAAATGCATTGCGTAATCAAAATCGTATGGAGGATTGAAGAGACCCTCTTCTTTTGTCGTGAAAAGGTGAATATCTACATCGCTAATCTCAGGAATGTAATCAATTGGTGAATCCCATGCTTTTGTAGCTGACCCTTTTGCGTATGCATATTCAATCTCTCTACCTTCTTCAGTCAGAATCTCCTTCCACACCGCGATACAGGTGTTTACATCCTCTCTTGCCTTCTTTTGTAATTTGGCATAGTCAGTCATAAAATCCACCCTTCTCTGCATCTAATAGAACAATGAGTCGTTGAAAAATCCATACTATAGATGACGAGCTATCTCGCCCCATGTATATTCGTCCAACGCGGACCGCTCAAGAGCCTCTTGTGCAAAGACCCACATTACTTTAGCAAAAATCTCGTGTTCCATCATATTAATCCAGCCGGACCAGGGGGTGTAGAGGTCAACATCAGGCTCGTATTCTCTCGATCTGGTCTGAAGTACGAATAGTCCAGTTTCTAGATATACGACCCTGAGATGATCACGGTCGGTCCTGTATTCTGCTTGGACTGCATCATCGTCTGGTTGAAAGTCACTGATGTCTGGAGACCACATTGTTCATGCCCACCTGATATTGGACCATAGAAGGCTATGTGCCTTCGTATTATGTACTCTCTTAAAACAATAGAAATGGAATAGCACGGAAAAATCCGTACCAGAGTACTGAGATTATCGTGCAGAACGTGCTACACGCTCTCGCTCTTCCTTTCTAGCGACTGCAAAACTACCTGGGTCGCCCTTGTAGGCAAGCATCAACTCGTCCACAATGCACTCCTCGAGGCTCTTTGCGTTCTTGTGTGCGTTTCTGACTGCACCGACTGCTAGATATCTGAGAGCAAGGTCAATCCTGCGCTGGGGGGCGACATCCACTGAACGTGGGTAAGCCATTCCACCATAGGAGATCCTTGTGGTTTCCTCTGCGGGAGCTGCGTGCTCGATAGCAGTCACTAGGACCTGTACTGGATTCAGTCCGGTCCTGAAACCGATCATCTCAAAGGCTCTGTGCAGGGTGTTGATTGCGTGAAGTTTCTTACCAGCATTACGACCGGTTCTTGTCCTCTTGTCCTTTCGTCGTCCTGCGTTCAGGAGTTTGTTGACATAGCGCTCGACGATTGGTACCCGTGACTTCCTGAATCTTCTGTGAGCCTGTCTACCAGATGTATGAGGAATGAGTACGGGTTTTAGTGAAATGTAATTGACAAGTCCGGGGTCTTTGATCTCGACCTCGGTGGAGTCCCATTTACCGAAAAGGAGTAGGTCGGGGGAAACATGGGGCATTGCTGCGGGCTCTTCTGTGATGGTTTCGTCCTCTTCAGTTTCAGTAATCTTCTCTTCTTCAGACATGACTATCACCTAACGAATTGGCTTCTCCTTTCTCTGGTAAATCAAAGAGTCGAGGCTTACTCCGTTGACTTTAACGACTTTCCATCGCACACCAGGTAGGTCACCAATAGCACCGCCCATTGCACCACCAATACCCTCTACAGTGACCCTATCGTGCTCGTCGATGTACTTTAGCGCGCCGTCGCCAGGCAGGAACGCAGTAATCTGCTTACCGTTCTTGGACAGCTGCATCCTGACACACTTTCTGATAGCTGAGTTAGGCTGTTTTGATTCGACGCCTACCTTCTCCAACACGATTCCACGTGCCTGTGGAGCGCCTTCAAGTGGGTCAGTCTTCTTCTTGAGTTTGAGCACTCGTCGTTTGTGGTCGGCCTTCTTCCACAGGAACTTCCTACGCTTTCTGCCTAGGGGTCTTCCAGCGAATTCGCCGAGGGGGCTCTTTTTCGTCAAATTATGTACCTCGTAAAGGGTATGCTGCCGAGTCAACCAAACAAGGTCTTCTCTGCAGGTGGATAGCGCTCTCGACTGTTGTATGCTTAAAAGCCTCACGGTCTAGCTCCATAATTCCATTCTATTTCCGTGTCCTGTCACAGATGTTTCTAGTTCCTCTTCTTTCGCCATACTAACAATACGACAGTGAATATTCCAACTACAGCAATGATACTACCACTCAAGATTAATGGATTGAACGGAGGTTCCTGTAAAAGCATGAGATAATAAGAATTATTCATCACAGCAGATACATTCCAATTACCCAGAGTGTCATTGGCGTAATATTTCACGTTCCAGATTTTAAGCCGTATCTCTGGCTTGAGAGTGACATTCTCCCCATGTCCAACATAATACATCCAATCGTCTTCCAGAGTATCAAAAAGAGTGAGTGTCACATTACTCCATATCGTTCCATTAGCATCTTTGTAACTCCCAATTACGGTATCAATTCCATCAGAATCACGTACAGTGACAAACAGATTCAGTCTTACATGTGCTTCGTTTGTGTCATTTGGTAGGAGATCTGCATAGAAATTACCAAGATTCGCAAACTCGGGTCCTTGTTCATCACTCAGAATGTTTTCATTGGTGTCAATAGAATTTGGATTCCATGATGATGACACTAGTAGGAAAGTTACTATCCCCCAAATGATGGTAAATCTGACCTCCTTCATAGCAACCCTCACTCTCCGAGTCTATGAATTATAGGAATTATTCAGATATCCCTTTTTCCAATTGAGAAATAGTAAGAAGATTTTCAGTATTATAGACTGCATTGCGTTTAATCTACGCAATCATGACATTATCGAGCTCAAAATGACGACGTGCGAGTATCCGTGCACGGGCCACATTGCGTCCGTTCTGTCCAATAGCAATTCCACGGTCTTCCTTCTTGACCGTGACATATGCTACGATATCACCACTCTTGGTCTCTGAGATCTTGATCTTCTCAACCCGAGCAGGTGAAAGGGCATTCTTGACAAAGTCCTCGGCGGAATCAGCCATCTCGACCACGTCTACTGGTCGACCAAATGCATCAGCTGCAGCCTTTACCTTCTCGCCACCCTTACCGATGGCTCTACCGAGTTGTTTTTGGCGTACGACAAAGAGGATTCTGTTGCCGGTGTCATCACGGACGACATCCACCGCTGCTGCACCTGTAATGCGCTCAAAAGTAGCGATGAGCTGCATATCATCCATAGAGAGTTTGACCGGCACGTGAAAGACCTCAGTTCTTCAGAATCTTGGAATCTCCGGGTTCAATTACCGCAATTGCTGAAACCATGAAGGGTTTTCCGACTGCTTCACCGAGGTCCCAAGATGTTCCCTCGAAGACTTGGATCTTGATTCCTCCAAACTGGGCATATCTGTCAATATCGTCACGTTCGGCTCGTGGGCAATTTGCTGCCACTACTACTAGTTTTGCCTCGCCTGTTTTCAGTGCATCTATGGAGGACTTGGCACCAATCTTGCACTTTCCGGTGCTTACTGCGCTGGCGATCTGCTGGTTTAGGCTCAATTGTATGACCTCTTTATCTTAAACTGTGACTTGTTAAAAGCCCAGACACTAGACTGCTCCAGAGGGAGTTTCGTTTTAACGATTCCGCTGTAGCACGCTTTCAGGTCTATTTGGCTTTGCTCGTGATTGGTTGTGGATTCATGAGAAGATCTATCGCACCAGTCCCCAATGGAATCAGTTGCCCGAGGATTACATTCTCCGTGATTCCTCTCAATGGATCTTTTGTACCTGTTATTCCGGCTCCTAACAAGTGATTGACTGTGACCTCAAAGGCTGCACGCGCCAATGCACTATTCTTTGAGCCAGAGATTCCATGACGACCGATCTGTCGGATTGTGCCGTCAGCTGTCATCATATCTGCGACAAGAATGATATGTCGAACGTCTACATCCATTCCCTGCTCATCTAGAACGCTCATGGCCTCCTTGATGATTGCATTACGGGTTGCTTCAATACCAAGAACTTGGAATATCTCTCGCAGGTTATTCGTGTAGACCTTGTGAGAGTTGATACCTTCTACCTCTAGTGCTTCTTGTAGATTTGAACCTTCAGTGTAAAGGACATACTCACTTCCTTCCTTACGAATCACGACATGATTTACATCAGCGATTCCCTTTACGCGAATATCTCGAATCTTTTCGTTGAGACGCTGGAGGTCTGCCAGGCCTTCGTTGGCAGGATATACATAGATGGCGCCATCACCAACTTCTACCTCACCCTTTGCCTTGATCTTTTCTTGAATTGCGTCAGCAATGATTTCAGGAGTCAAGTCCTTATCTTCCATGAGTTCTGAATCAAGACGGATGTCAATTGCTTGTCTGAGGAGGTCAATAGAGAAGTTACTTGCGACACTCTCAACTCGTACCATCTCGATGCTTCTGGCAATCTTACGAGCCTCGTTTCTATCTGGAGCAATCTCTTCATCTAAGTGAATCCTCATAGTTGGCGTAGCAGGGTTGTTTCGGGCGTCTACAATCTCAATGAGACGTGGGAGACCCTGTGTAACACTCAACTCGGCAACACCCGCATAGTGGAATGTTCTGAGAGTCATCTGAGTACCAGGTTCTCCTATGCTCTGTGCTGCCACTGTACCTACAGCCTCGCCTGGTTCAACCAGTGCACGCTCATAGGAATCAATGACATTATCACAAATTGCATCGAATTGTTTCTTTGTGATAACTATGTCTTTGAGTTTTGTTTCAAGCTCGATTTGAACTTTTGGAGGTAATCTTCTCTCCTCTCGTATCTCAGCAAACCGTTTTTCCATGTGCTTTTCAACTGCATCGGTAGTCTTCTCTGGAGCTGATGTTTCCGTAGTTGCCTCAGATGTGGTAGTCTTCTTGCTAGTGGTCTTCTTTGCTGTGGTCTTCTTTGCTGTGGTCTTCTTTGCTGTAGTCTTCTTGGTAGTGGTCTTTTTTGTTGTGGATTTTTTAGACATCTTCTCTGCCTCCTACTTTATCCTACCTTTACCTATTACTTTCTCGATTGCGATGTCGATGTTCACAGATCTTCCGTGGTCAGATTTACTTGGATCAACTCCATCGTCACCGAATCGGAACTGTACAATCCTGCCTGGTGCGGTCCTAACAGTTCCATCAGTTTCAACTTTCAAATCTTGTAGAGCAGTCATGAGCCTGCGCTGCATATATCCTGATGTAGATGTTCGTACGGCTGTGTCAACGAGTCCCTCACGACCTCCAGCTGCATGAAACCAGTATTCTATGGGGTCGAGTCCACTCTTGTAGCTAGAACTGACAAAGCCTCGTGCTCTGGCACCGAGGTCGCCACGCTCAAAGTGAGGAAGAGTTCGACCTATGTAACCTCTACTGATACGACCTCCACGTACTGATTGCTGACCAACAACAGCTGCCATCTGTGAGAGATTAAGTCGTGAACCTCTAGCACCTGTCTGTGCCATGATGACTGCAGAGTTCTCAAGACCAAGGTGCTGTCCTGCTACCTCACCTGCAGAGTCTCGCGCTTCTGCAAGGGTTGCTTGAATTCTCTGCTCAAGTGTTTCCAGAAGGGTCTGACCAGGATTGGGGTCTAACTCATCTCGCTTGTAAGTTTCTATAAGTCGATTCACCTTGTTATCAGCCTCTTCTAGAATGATTCTGATACGTTCTTGTGCCTCACGTGGTAGCGTGACATCGTTGAGTCCCATTGAGAATCCTCTGTCTGTGATAAGACGCACTAGTAACCTACCGACAGAATCGAGGAACTTCCGTGCAGCGTTTGAACCCTTCTCCTTGATTATTCGATTAAAGAGTGAGTCGGGTTCACCTGCACCAAATGCCTTCTCATCAACAACACCGAATAGTAACTCGCCATCACGGACTACCACATAGGAATCATATGCACAGTCTTCCAAGTCACACGTCTGGCATTTCCTACAGACATTGGCCTTGAAGGAGATATTGATGCCCTCGGGAATGAATAGGCTGAATATCTGTTTGCCAGTCCATAGTTGGATTGGTGCTTTTATTGCTGGTGATGGGAGTTCACCTGAGAAGCCGGTTACTGCTGTAAGCTGGTTGACTTGGTTCAGAGTATACAGACTGGACTTCCTTGTGAGAAGGAATGCTGCTGATATGTAGTCCTGGAGTGCTCCAATGATTGGGCCACCATATCGTGGTGAGAGAATCTGTTCCTGTACCCTCATGAGAACTCGCGCCTCAGCACGTGCCTCCTCAGACTGTGGTACATGGAGATTCATTTCATCGCCATCAAAGTCTGCATTGTATGGTGGACAGACATAGAGTGCCAACCTAAATGTCCTATAGGGCATTACTCTGACCTCGTGGGCCATGATTGACATCCTGTGTAGGGATGGTTGTCGATTGAATAGTACTATGTCACCTGTATCGAGATGTCGCTCTATAATGAAACCGGGTTCAATGGTATCGGCTATGATTGTACGGTCCTTAACAAAACGTAGATCAACACGACGACCATCTGTCCGGATGAGGTAATTACATCCAGGGTGCCTATCTGGACCTCGGATGACTAGATCCTTCATCTTCTCAACGTTCCACTCTGTGACACGCTCAGGAATAGTAAGAATAGTAGCAATCTGCTCAGGGACACCAACTTCATTCATACTGAGGTTGGGGTCTGGAGAAATAACGGTACGTGCAGAGAAGTCCACACGCTTACCGGACAGGTTCGAACGGAATCGACCCTCTTTTCCTTTCAGACGCTGGGACAGGGTCCTCAACGCCCTACCAGATCTATGTCGTGCGGGAGGGATTCCACTCACGCCATTATCAAAGTAGGTTGTTGTATGATACTGAAGTAGCTCCCACAGGTCTTCCACAATCAGTTGTGGAGCTCCTGCTTCTAGGTTCTCTCGCAGACGCTGATTGATACGAATAATATCAATGAGTTTGTGACTCAGGTCATCCTCGCTTCGTACACCAGACTCAAGGGTAATTGAAGGTCTGACTGTGACTGGTGGTACAGCAAGTACAGTAAGAATGGACCATTCAAGGCGGGCTGCGTTGGGATTGATACCAAGCATCTTGTAATCATCATCATCAATATTCTCAAGTCGTGCACGAATATCGATTGGAGTAAGTCGTACAGAGCCAGTTTCACCCACCTCGTAGATTGAAGTTGGCTTTTCAAGCTTCAATTTGAGCTGCTCAGCCTCACAGTGAGGACAACTCTTGACCTTAGCAGCCTTCTTGAGAATATCCTTTGAGAGATTGGCAGTCTTTTGACCAATCTCAGGATATCTCTTGAACAGGCGATGGAAATGCTCAATCTCTTCCTCAGTGAGAAGAATTCTATTGCATTCCCTGCATATGGCTCGTAAGACTTTGTGAATCACCTTTGCATAGCCTGCATGCATTACTGGACGGGCCAATTCGATGTGACCAAAGTGCCCAGGACAATTACCGACTCGGTTTCCGCAGGTCCTACATCGCTGACCAGGGTCGATGACTCCAAGACGGGGGTCCATAATACCTGATTCGATGGGATAACCATCTTCGTCGTATGTGTCAGCCACAACTATCTGTGCA
Organism: Candidatus Thorarchaeota archaeon; assembly: GCA_016841005.1. Next base: position 14,203 of record JAEORG010000354.1, read on the forward strand.
ACTGACATCTTTCGGATGTCTTCTGGGGAAAGAAGCCCAAATTCAATCTCATCTATCTTTTTGGTAGTGCTGACCATCATATTAGATCATCTCCTTGAGTCGTAGCCTGGTTGCCAGGCCAAGCGACATCATTTCTTGTATTAGCAGTTTGAAAGCATAAGACACTACGACGCTACTGATCTTCGCACCAGTGCCACATATTGGACAATAGTAGGCGTCACGATTTCTATCATAGACACCAATGAGGCCACATTCCTCACAGACAAGCATGTTACTCTTGTCAGATTCATCTAGAAGTCTGCCTTTCAGTAGGATGGCTGCTCCGTGTCCAATCAGTACATCACGTTCCATCTCTCCGAATCGTAGGCCACCCTCCCTGGCACGACCCTCTGTTGGTTGCCGTGTGAGAATCTGGACAGGCCCTCGGGCTCGTGCGTGAATCTTGTCAGCTACCATGTGATGTAATCTCTGATACATGATTACTCCGATGAATATGTCAGTCTTGAGTTTCTCACCTGTGATTCCTGAGTACATAACCTCTCGACCATTATGCTTTAGACCATGCTTTCTCAGAATATCAAACAATTCATCTTCAGTGACACCACAGAATGGAGTTGCATCTTGTTGTTGACCAGCCATTGCACCAGCCTTACCCGCAACCATCTCCAGTATCTGACCAATGGTCATTCGGCTGGGGATAGCATGTGGGTTGATAATGAGGTCGGGTACAACACCGTCCTCTGTGAATGGAACATCCTGTTGTGGTACAAGATACCCAAGGACACCCTTCTGGCCGTGTCTTGATGCAAATTTGTCACCAAGCTCAGGTATTCTGAGATCTCGAACCTTGACCTTAACGAGCCTGTTACCGTCGATTGTTTCTGTGAGGATGACGCTATCAACGACTCCAGCCTCTCCATGACGCACTGCCACGGAGGTTTCACGACGGTTAGGTGATGCGATTTCGAACTCAGAGTATTCCTCAAGGAATCTTGGTGGTGATGTCCTACCGATGAGAACATCTCCTCCTTGTACTTCTACTTCGGTTTCGATGATTCCATCCTCACCAAGGTTTCTGTAAGACTCTGATGCACGATAACCTCGAACACTCCTATCAGGTATCTCAAAACGGTCTTCTTGACCACCAGGATATTTGCGTTCTTCGCTTTCATAGACTCGCGCAAATGTGCTTCTACCAAGACCTCGCTCAATAGAAGCCTTATTCATAATGAGCGCGTCTTCAATGTTGTAACCCTCGAAAGATAAGATTCCAACAACAAAGTTCTGGCCTGCTGGGCGTTTCTCGTATCCAATCGAGTCCATTGCCCTAGTCTTGACCATCGGTAGCTGTGGATAGTGGAAGAAGTGTGAACGTGTATCAGCTCTGAACTTGAAGTTAGCTGGAGGAACTCCTACGGATTGCTTGGCCATTCCAGCCATATACACATTACGTGGCGATTGGTTCCTCTCCGGGAATGGAATGAGTGCGGCTGAGATGCCCAAAATTGTTGATGGTACAATTTCCAAGTGTGTAGTATTTGGTCCAATGTCCTCCGGGCCCATAGCGATGAGTGTGTTCTCTTCCTCTTCTGCATCAAGATATTCAACAATCCCGTTTCTGAGAAGATCTGTAAAGGTCCACTCACCGTCTGTGACCATGCGAAGATGTTCATCAGTGAGCCTGCTCTTACCATTCTCAACAACAATAATTGGACGGCGTACACGGACTGCATCACTATTGACTTGAACTTCGTTAGTATCTTCATAGTAGCAGATGTTAACTTCAGGATCTAGTTCGCCAGCACGTCGCTTCTGTCTAATGGTCTTTGCAAGTACTTGAGGTGCGGGATGAACACCAACAAGTCTACCATTAAGGAATACATCAGCCCATTTGGTACCACGTTTGCCCATTAGTTTCTCTATTGATTCAACTTCTGCCTTGTAGAGCGCTCTTTCGACAGCATCCTCATCAGTTCCTACTGAGATATACGCCATCATTGCAATGTTCTTGACTAGACCACAGTTTGGTCCTTCAGGAGTTTCATTGGGACAAATCTTACCCCAGTGAGTTGAGTGAAGGTCTCGTGCCTCGAAGTGAGGTTGTGATCGTGATAGCGGAGAAACAACTCTCCTGAGATGTGATAGAGATGAAATGAAGTTGGTACGGTCTAGAAGCTGTGATACGCCAGCCTTCCCGCCAACCCAGTTGCCTGTAGCCAGTGCATGTTTCAGTCGTTGAGTAATAACATCCGCACGAACGGCGGTACGAATATTGGGTTTGCGACCTCGTACAGCAGTTCGCTCTAATTGATATTTAATATCACGAGTTAGAGAGTAGAGTGCAACTCTAAAGAGTGACATAAGAAGGTCACCTGAGAGTTTGAGCCGCTTGTTTGAGTAGTGATCCTTGTCATCAGCTGAGCGTTTACTAAGAACCAGCTCAAGAAGTCTCTCAACCATCTGTCCGAGATAGTATGCTTTCTGAAGACGATGTTTATCTTCAGTACCAATATGGGGTAGAAGATATCGGTCTAACACTTTCTCTGCACGTGCAAGTCGGTATTCCTTTGTCTGACCAACTGCAACTCGCTTTCCAATGAAATCGAGTGCATTTGTTTTAGTTGACGTGTCTTCATCTCCTTCATCACGTCCAACATTGATTGGTGCAGCCTGCTCTATAGTGACAATTAATTCGTTTCTAATCTCATCATCATCTGAAATCACTTCAGCAATGTTTCTATCAGATTCCAATCCAAGTGACTTCATGAGAATAGCGAGTGGTATCTTTCCAGGCACTGATGGGAACGATACACGAAGTTCACCTGTGCGTTTTCGCTCAATGGTGACAGGTGCACGGAATCCACGTGATGTTGAGAAGACCTTTGCAATGTGGGTGTAGCTTGAGCTCTTGCTAGCCTCCTCAATAAGTATTCTATTCGGCGCCAAATCCTCTTGTGTCACAAGAACACGTTCTGACCCGTTGATGATGAAATAACCGCCAGGATCACTGGGATCTTCTCCATGTTTAATCAATTCTTCTTCTGACATTGTGCTTAGAAGACACTTTTCACTGCGAAGCATGATTGGTAAATCACCAATGTAGATTCGCATTGTTTCAAGCCTTGTAGTGACAGATCCTTCCTGACGTACAGGGGTCATATCAAGAAACAGCTTGCTGGCATATGTGAGATTGCGAATCCTTGCCTCGTTAGGGTACAGAGGATGTTCACTTCCATCTGCTTCCCTTACTGATGGAGGCATGACTGTAATCTCACCAAGATCAACAAAATATCCCTCGACCTTGGGATTGAGCCGCCCCACACTGTCCACTACGTGTTGTAGTTCTTCTCGTACAAATCTATTAAACGAGTCAAGATGCTGGCCCACTAGTCCCTTCTCTGAGAAATATGATTCAATAACTGGCCAGTACTTCTGCCTTTCCTTCAGTTCCAACATGTGCTACACCCTTGAGGAGTATGGACGGGGAAACCACTGCAGCCCGTTTCGCTTCCCACAGCATAACTCAGAAATCTAAGTCTGCTCATGTGCCGCACTAGCCGCCCCGCTGGTTTACTCTGCACAAACAACTCCCAATCAATATGTTTCAGTGTATGGCGGGCTCGGCGGGATTTGAACCCGCGGCCCGTCCCCGCATTAGAGAACATTCTCTCATACTTCAGGTTAAAAGCCTGCTGCGCTACCTAGCTGCGCCACGAGCCCCTTACGCTGATACTGACCACGTAAAACGTGACGTACATGGCTACATCTCATGTATGAAACATTACATATGGTCATGCATGAATGGGAAGCAGTTCTGCTGAGCAATCGAACGCGATTTTGTGGAAATAAAAGGTTTTGGATAAAACAAGAAATTGGCATATCATCTAAGGGGCTGCTATATTGAGCCAAACTACAATGCACATTATTTTGTAAAAAGCATTTTGTTGGTTTTGATGTGACACTATTCACATCTGACTTTCATTTTCTTTAACCATGTCACAATCTTTTTATTCAGACTCTTAGATGTCGGCGAAGTCCCGACGGTATCACCGGAGGGTCTAAGACATTCTCTGGACGGCCAATCGTGTCCAGTGATAGAGCGTGATAACGAATGTCATCAAGAAGTCGACAAGCAGCAGCCCGAACAAGGGACAAATGGAGAGAGAAAGTCTGGTATCAGATAGTTACACCTGATTATTTCGAAGGAAAGGATATCGGGACTACTCCAGCTGGAAACCCAGAACAATTAATTGGTCGCACAATAAAACCCACGCTCTACGATCTTACTGGTAATTTTGACCAGATTCATGTCAAGCTGAAGTTCAAGGTCCTAGAAGTGAATGGTCAGACGGCACACACTGTGTTTCATGGACATGAATGGAGCTCTGACTATCTGAGAGGGCTTGTCCGACGTGGAACTTCTAGAATTGACTGGATTGGTCCTATTCTTACAAAAGATGACTATCTCATGCGAATCTCTGTAATTGTCTTCACTAATTCCCGTGTAAAGACAAGCCAAGAACATTCTGTACGCAAATCAATCGAGAAAGTCATTCGCGCCCATGCTAAGAAACATGTCTTCGATGAGTTGGTCACAAAAGTTGTACTAGGGGATTTAGCTTCGGAAGTACAAACAGAAGTGAGAAAAATCCTCCCAATTCGTGAATGCGAGATAAGAAAGAGCAAGGTACTCAAGGGTCCTGAAGAGGTCAAAGCAAGAAGAGCTAGACTTCGAAGAGGCGGGGCCAAGAAAGAAGAAACTGAGTAATCATTGTTTCAGTTAATTTCTGTGCTGCTAGCGAGCAGCACTTTACTCTACTTTTTTCCCATTGTTTCAAGCTGATGTAAGGATTGAAGCAGTAAGACCATCAGGTTGGCAAGTTTCGTGAGCGCTTCTGCATCATTTTCTCTCTCAATGACATTATTTAGAGTTGCAAGTTTTGCGAGGAGAGTTTCTCTGAGCTTTGGAATTAACTCTTTTACAGCCTCTGACTCTATTTCTTCATCTGAGTCTGCGTAAACAATACGACGGTCACATAAGGCACAGTAGATATCATCGCCAACTTGGAGAAGAGGAGACCCGCACTGTGGGCAGGCATCAGCTAACATAGTTGCCCCTTGGCGTAATAGCTCTGCCATCTTCTTTACTGAAGCATCCTTCCTTTCGTTCATCAGTAACCATTTCCTGAAAGATTTTTACAGGTATAAGAGCAATGCGTTTGGATATAATATCGGTTGTAGTTTCAAATCTATCGCATGGAACAGTGAATGGGACACGCCGAAAGAATGATATGAGAATAGGAAACATCTTTCGCTTGTTGTTCGCACTCACATTTGTGCGTCAAGATAATTTACAGGGGATGATCTTTCCAATGGACCCCGAGACACAGAGAGCAGTAGACCAATCCAAACACCTTTTGAAACAAATTGGCGAGGACAGTTCTGTCCCCCGCAATATCAGACGTGCAGCAAATGAGGCAATTGCAGTCCTTGAGAATGAAGCAGATTCACCTGCAGTAAGAGCGCAAAATGCGATCTCTATTCTCGATGAGCCTAGTCAGGATCCAAATTGTCCAAATCATGCCAGAACCAAGATTTGGCATGTGTCTAGCCTTTTGGAACCTATTCGCGACTAGTGCTGTGTGACATACAATTAAGCGGACCTAACAGCCAGTCGCAAAGAGGCGAATTATGGCTCATAATGCACGACGTGTTTGTAGATGATTAAGGCAAGGATACGAGGGATATATTCCCAGTCACTTACGCAGATAATGCTGCAGAACCATTTTGAAATGGTTCAACCAACTCCAGAAGTGGCTAGAAGATTTGGCCTACCGTATCGTGCAGATATTCCCGATGTCGATATTTGGGACAGGAGTGACCTGCAGGGTATCGTTGCAATTGCCTTTGAATCGATTTTGATAAAACTTACAGATGTGCTTCGTAGAAGATTGGGTTGGGTAATAACAAGAACACCTAGAGTTGCTAAGAGCTCCATATACCGAGGAATTGTTCTTGGTAGAGATGAAAGAACAGGGCAAACACGTGTTGATTTGGGACCAATTTCAGGACTACTTCCGGACAGGTCTCTTGAACGTGGAAAGGCTGTGATGGTTCAGATTCGTGCACATGATTATGGTAGAAAAGCTCCTGTATTGTCATCTAGCATAACAATTCCTGGCAAAGCTGTGGTCCTCCTTCCGGATCCTGTAGTCAGACTGAGCACCAAAATAAAAGATCCAGATGCTAGAAACGATTTGACAGTCCTTGGTAGAAAACTACGTGAGCACACGGAAGACTGGGGAATATTATGGCGAACATCTGCTGTGAAGCTAACTGATGAGGAACTATACAACGAAGTCGATGGGCTCTTAGAAACTGCTCAAAATATTCAGAGCAAATACAATTCTCTAGCCACACCGGGATTGTTGTTCGAGGGAACAAGCAATGCAGACATAGAATTTCCAGCAGAGGTGAAGGATACATTAGACAAGACTCGTGCAAAGATACGCCCGACGATAAAACACCATCACTTTTACAAAAGTGCAGGATACGCATCTCTAGTAGACTTTGCAGAGATGGTCATTGAAGACCGTCCAGATGAGCTCGATTATGTTACATTAAAGCTCGAAAAAGTGGTCAATAGGGACATGCCGAAGGTTGGAGATCCAGTCAATATTCTTCATGTTAAGGCGGA
>JAEORG010000355.1 GCA_016841005.1 Candidatus Thorarchaeota archaeon
GCCACTTGGACACAAATGGATTTGAAGATGTAAAGATTGCGTGGTATGATGGTTATCCTGCTGCGAAAACTCCAGTAGACCATCCATTTGTTGAAGTTGTTAATAGAGCAAACAAAATCATCTTTGGTCATGATTTGGTAATACATACCACAAGCCCTGGTTCTGGACCCTTGTACCTTTTCACTGACTCTGTCCCAATGGTATCAATTGGCTGCGGTGATTTTGACTCTCGGGCTCACTCTCCAAATGAGAGCATAGTAATTGATAACTACCTCCTAACAATGAAACGAGTTGCAGTAGTAATAGATGAAATGAGTCGATGGTAAAACAAATTGAGAGCGGTGTGTTCCTACCACACCGCATTCTATTCTATGGCAGTGGTGGAGATATTCTGATGTTCTTCTCCCACTCAACTTCAAAGCTGTATCTTATCTCAAGTTTCTGCTTTGGTTCAAGGCGCAGCTCCCACTCTAGAACTCCTAGCTCCTTCTTTTTCAATTGGTGTGATGGTTCTGCAAGTTGGACATCAATTTGTTCAGACTGACTATGTGGAATTCTATCAACGACCTTAATCTCAATTACTTCCTTAGCGAAACTTTCCAAAGCGATAAGATACTGATAGCCACGTTTTGTCTTCCCTCTCGTGATACCTGCCTTATCGGTATCCTTCTCTATGAGTTTCTTCTCTGCCTTAACATCATATGCAGTTCTAGTTCCAAGTCTGAATTTCTCCCTTGGTGAAATAAGACCGATTGAAGTTTCACCGATGAAATCTCCTTCAGCATAGACCTTGACTCCTCCTGGAAGTAGTACGGAATCGCCATTGGTGATTTCATCTTGTGCAACAACTTCAGGCATTGCATAAGCATTCCAGAAATGAAGTTTGCGAGAGATAAAATCCTCAAGTTGCAGTGTGACAGGATGAGGGTCTGTTTCAGAAACAATGGTCACCTTTCCTGGAACATCATATACAACAATTCCGCTCATAGTTTCTGAAACTTCTGCAAAGGTTTCGATGATTGCCGGCTCTGGAGCTGGTTCTTCGAAAAGTCCATCCATGATCTCTTCCTCTCGCTCTTTTTTATCCTCCATTCCGTATTCATCATCCATGTCAGCAGCATATCCAGTTGATGTTGATATGTCACCAATGTAGGGAGTATAAACATCCACATAGTAAGGACTTGCTTCAACAGCTCTCACTGGTCTTGCTGATGCAGTTGATACTATGAGGTCGATATCATTCCAATCTTCAAGGGAGTTGTTCCTAATCATTGCAATCCGTTTCAACGATGCCTTTTCTCGCTGTAGGTCAACATCGTATGTTGGTTCCCAGCCTGCGTAGGATATTTGGTATACTACTTCGAGATCGACTTCCGATGCTTCTTTAACATCAAGAAGAACATCTACTTGATACACTGTTTCTGTTCTTCGTTGCCCTTGAACTCTATTGATGTTATTCCTAAGTGTTTGGAGTTTTGCTCCCAGAATTTTGCCTTCATCCTGAAGTTCTCGAAGTTTCTTCTTTACTTCGGTGAGACGCTTTGTACTGACATCGTCCATTTCTGTAAGCTTGTCCATGCCTGTTTCTCCAGCTGCATACCATTTACCAAATTCTGTAGAGAACTGTTCTAAAACTGCAGTGTAGTTGCTTATCCTTGATTCATGGATTGAAATCTTTGATCTAAGGACTTGCTCCTCTTTCTCAAGTTTCTTGAGTTCCGCAAGCATTTCCTTTAGTTCAATTTCTGGCTCAAAAGTTCGTGTCTGTTGTCTTACATCAATTCCCTTTAGTGAAGCTGCACCTCTGCCTTTCACACGGAAACTGTCTTGATGCGCGTATCTGGTAATCCCATCAACAAGAACTGTTTGTTCTCCTTTCTTTAGGTTAATCTTGCCCGTTCTAGTAATTCTTGCACCATCTCTGAAAACTGTGACACCTGATATTCGAGTTGATATCTCACTACTCATTCAAACACCTCCTCAGGCAATGGTGGGGAGATGGTAATGTCCTTCTCCCAAAGCACTTCATAGTCATAAACAATCTCGACCTTTTGGCCAACATCTATGTTCTTTTTCCATTTCAACACACCAAGTTCGATTTTTTCTACTCCGAATTTCTCCGAATCCAGTTTGACTTCGATTGATGTACTATTACTGTGGGGAATTCTATCAACAATCTCAATATCGACTGACCTCTTAGAGAAGCTCTCGATTTCGAGTCTATATTTGTAGTATCTTCTCCTCTTTCCACGGGTGATTCCAGCTTTCTCAATGTCTTTCTCCACGAGTTGTTTCTGAGCTTTGACATCATATGCTGTTCTTGTGCCCAGTTTGAAGTCTTCTCTTGGTGAAACTTGTTCAATGCTGGTTTCCCCGATATAGTCTCCCTCAGCATATACTTTCATGTTTCCGGGTAGGATGACACTATCCCCATTAGTCACTTCATCTCGTGCAACAACCTCTGACATACCGTCCGGATACCAATAATGTAACGTTTTAGATTCAAGTTCTTCTTCAGTCAGTGTCACTGGATGTTTCTCATTGTCAAATGCAATGGTCATTGGTTTAGGTAACTCATAAACCGAGATTCCTGATGCGGTTTCTGATGCCTCTGCAAACTCCTCGACCATCACAGGTTTCTCTGGCATAAATCCAAGACCCCCTCCTGGTGCTGGAGGAGGTGCAGCACTAGGCATTGCCATACCTTTACTCATCATCTTTGCACGATCTCTTCTCGCTGGTTTTGGTTTCGGTGGAGTATAAACCGAAATCCAGAATGGAGTTCCCTCAATAGCTTCAACAGGTCTTGCTGTTGCTGTTGAAATAACCATATCCACTTTTTCCCAATCCTCTTTCGTTCTATTGCGTACCATTGCAATTCGTCTTAGTTTTGCTTTCCCTTGAAGCAAATCCACATCATAGGATGGGGACCATTGTGCTCCATGACACTGGTAGGTGATTTCTAATTCGATATCCGCCTCTTCAGCTACTTCAAGAGAAATCTCTACATTATATGTTGTGTCTGTTCTCTTCTGGGTCTGAATTCGGCCAATGTTATTTCTGACCAAAGTTATCTGAGTCTGGATGTCTTCTAGTTCATCCTCTAGAGAATGAATTTTCTTTAGGGTTTCTTCAGTCCGATCAGTTGCAGTCTGGTCCATCTCAGTCAATTGAGAAATCTTTGCTTCGTTTGCCGCAAAGATTGTCCCGAATATCCCTGTAAACTGATTCACCATATTTTCGATATTCGATAATTTTGCCTGATAGATTTCTATTTCATCACGAACTGTGGTCTCTTTTTTCTCAAGGAGCTCAAGCTCATCATAAAGAGGTTTGAGATTATCACTAGGTTCGTAAATGGTATTAATTGAACGCACATCAATTGTTGAAAGAGCCGCGGGTCCTTTCCCTTTCACTCGAAAACTATCTTCTCTTGCCTGGCTTGTAATTCCAGAGATTGTGACCTTTTGTGGTCCTGCTGATAGTTTCTTCTTTCCAATGCGTGTTACTCTTGCTCCATCTCGGAACACTGTTACGCGTGCTATTTTGGTTGATAATTGGGTCAATGATTTACCCCCTGAAATTGAAATCACAATGACTTTTAGACTTAAGTAACTTCATAGAATAGATTGAATATGTGGTGATTATATCTGTAACTCATAACTTATGATTATGGGCGCACAGAAATGGATCTTCACTCAGGGTATGGTTTACAGACTTTATGAAGTCCATAAGAGTTTAAATCAAGCCCTCAAGATAGCAAGTGAGATGAGTAAGGATAGGCATGTTCTCGTTCGTAAAGAAGGCACTTTTACTTGGTCAGTTTACTGGCGACATCGGAAGGATGTGACTGTTTGTCCTTTATCGGGATGATCATATCCTTATCCGTAGTCGTATCCCGCATAACCGCTAGCAATCTTTGATTTCATGCATGCAATCACTACAACAACCAGTGCAACTACACCACCAATTGAGATTCCTATCAACATGACAAGTGAGCCGTCAATAGGTGGAGGAGGAATAATCACAGTTGTATTGCTAGTTGTTGTGGTTGTACCAGAAGTTTCTGTAGTTGAAGTAGTAGTCGATGAAGTTGGTATTGTCCGGTCCTCTTCTATGCCCCAATCATCATGCGTTGGCTCATCATCCAACCATTTTCTTACGAAAACCCAATCCACCGTTAACTCATCGTCAGATGTTCCCCATGTATTGAACCCTGCATAGAGATCTGAATCTGGAATGCTTGAATGGGTTGCAGATAGCATATTTGTTCTGTCTTTCCATAATTCACAGTAGTCCTCTCCCCGGCAAAGCGAAAGGACTGTCCAGGTATTTAGAGGATAGGACAATGAAAGACCGTAATCTCCCTCATTAGTAAAGAAGATATGAATCTGACCATCAGCACTATGAGAAATCACAAGATTGGAGTCATCCCAGAAGGGAACCTCGTCTCCAAATCCCTGATTGAATCTACGATTGCCTCCCATTTGAGTTCTTGCCTCAATTGCTGTATTAGGTCCAAATAGTTCATCACTCTTGAGAAAGTGATTTCCAGAATTAATAACCAAGTTGTTGTCTGAAATTGATGCACCATCCCAATCCCACAATGAGGAACTCATTGTTGATGAAAAATCATCAAAGAGAAGGAATGTATCTGTACCACTACTTTCATCCAAAGCATTTTGGTTCCCGTAATAGATGTAAATGGTTGTATCTGTATCTAGATTATCTGCTATACATACCCAAAAAATTGCATAATTGCCACCTGTGTACTGCTCTTTCCAATATGGAAGCAAAGTAATCCCATCCGACGAAGTGAACCTAATGTCATCAAAATCTGTCTGGCATTTCAAATTACAATAGACACGCTCTCCGTTATCTATGCCTGTACCATACTGTACCCTGATTCGAATTTGATAACCTATTCCTGCTCCATCTGAACCAAGTATTGTATGACTCTTACGATAATCCCAGTTCTCGAGAAAAGATGGTCTGTCTTCTTGACTTCCCCAGACTCCATGCGAAGGCTCATTTTCAACAAGTTTTCTTACAAAAATCCAATCGATGTAGAGATAGGAGTTTAGATCCCCATCGGAACAGAAGAAATGGACAGGAATTTCAGGTTCACCATCAGGAATGCTACTTGTTGTATCATACTTTTCAATATCGTCAATTTTTACTTCTAAATGATTTGCAGAATACCAGTGAATAGTATGGACCTGCCATTGATTCTCCATCTGAGGAATATCTGGTTTGTTCCCATTATCTCCCTCATTCTCAATATTGACTCTCTCATAAGGTAATGTTCTCCATGAGGCTCCGTCTTCAGTCATGCTCCAAACAGAATAACCCGTAGCAGGGTTCTTTTCATGAAATCCCGACACTCTATAGTTGTCAAAGTAGACTCTTGCATAATATGCTACCCCGGGACTAAAATCAAGATTTGAAAAGATGTAAACCTCTGCAGTCGATGGTTCGATTCTTAACTCGCCTTCTGTGACAATGAAGTCAGTATTTTCGACTCCTACTGTGGCATTCCACTTTGTTAGATCCAGATTTGAGTCAGAGAAGTCATCAAAGAATGAGAATGTGGCTTCGCCATCACTTTCTGAGGAAATACCTTCTGCACCATAATATACATAGATTGTTGAATCTAAAGAATCGAGATTATCGAGAATCTTTACCCAAAAGATTGCGTAATTCCCGTTTGATTTTTCCTGCAACCAGTAGGTAAGATAAGTCAATCCGTCATCTAACGTGAACCGGATATCTGAAAAATCTGATTGACAATCTGTGTTGCAATATACGTTTTCACCACTATCGGTTCCTAATCCATAGTGGACAACGATTCGAATAGAATAATTTAGACCTGCTCCTGATGATGATTGAATGACATGTGATTTTCTATGTTCAAAATTAGATAGCCATGCAACTTGATTTGCTGAAGCCGAAAATGAGGTATGATTTGCAGTATAGCAAGGTTGTACCGAATTAGTACTCCCAGAGAGAAGTAAAATTGTCATAAAAATGAACACTAATGGAATTCTACTGTATCGAACCATGCCCATCAACTTTTAGTCTTCATAGATTACTAGAATATATTTCTTTCAGGTGTAATTACATGGTTAGAAAGTCATATTGCTTAGTATATTGTATAATCTGGCGAGCTGTGGAATTTGAATAGAAGATTACTCGCTCTACTAATCATAATCTGTGTCCTTCTTGTTGGTGGTATCGGAGCATATTTCGCTGTATTTCCATTGGGAACCAGTTTCCATTATGAAAGAAAGATCAGCGAACCTGACAATGGTACTTTCACACTTGGCATCGACAATATCAAGGATTGCGAACTCAACATCTCATTTGTTAATAATCCTCAACTCTTATACACTATTGACATTGCGATGTATGAATTTTCGAGCTCATCATCTTTCTATCTCTACAATTGGGAAGGTTCCAGTAGAATGGAGTTTAACTACTACATGCGTCCAGGTAGAACAGATTGGAGTGGTGAACCTACAAGAATCAAGAGTATGGATATTGTCTTGGGAACTGGAAAAGCTTACAATATTTACATTGCAGGAACAAATTTGACAGCGCATGTGAACTACTCAAATGGGGCTTTAATTGCATCCCATGGATATTTCAGATATATTGCTCCTAATAGTAGAATTTCCTTCGCATATGATGGATATACTGTTGACGACTCGACACTCGAATCTTATGAAAATCCGGTAAGACTTGATATCGATTTGGGATCTGAGGATAGCGCAGGACAGCGTCTTCAATCTGTAACTTTGGAAGTTGACTTACCATACCTGTACTTTGGAGATGCAGACTTACTAACGGAATCATTGTCCATTACGATGGGAGGATGGGTGCAGGGAGCTCTCACAAGTTCATTCTATACAGAAGATGTAGAAGGCAATCCTCCTGAATTTTTCATCGATGTATATAGCGAAGAAATCACAGCGAATTTAGTCAAGGCTGTATCATAGAAAATTAACTGCAAAACACTCTACAGCGATATTGTTGGTTATATTCTTCCTAGTTATTCTCTGTGTTAGAGAGATGAATCAGATTCCATTCGACGGAGGATGGATAGTTATAGCTCTTATCAGAAATGAGAATCATGTCAACGTGAACCGTGTGTCGTAATAATCCTCCTTTCTGTATCCTTCATCCGAGTCGAAATCCGACGAATGATTCTGACATCTCTCTCAAGTATATCCGACTCGACTCGTGATACGGAGTATTGGAATAATGAACAAATACAGAATTGTAGCAGAAATCACAATTGCTGCATTCATGTTAATGGCTATTTCTCCAGCTTTTGCCAGTGCGCAGACTAATGCATACGACAATGTCAAAGTTGGGCCATTTGTGGACAAAGTCGTCTACAATGTCATTACACAGGATGATCAACAGGTGCTTTCTCTACAGGACGATGAGATCGACCTTATCGGTGATATGGTAGATCCCAGCTTTTTAGATACACTTTCTGAGGCTGAAGATATAGAGGTCGCTAATGTATTGAGAAACGGATACGGATATCTCACAATAAATTGTGCAAATTATCCTTACAACATAACAGCATTCAGAAGAGCTTTAGCATTTGCCCTTGACAAAGAGGCAATCTCTGATTATGTCTGGGACGGGTTATCAGTCCCACAGGACAGTTGTGTTGCACAAGTGAATCCCTTTTCAATCGAAGGCCAACTGCCATATACATACTACGAATCCAACATAGCACTTGGAAACCAACTTCTTGACGACGCGGGTTTTCTAGATGTTGACGATGATGGAATAAGGGAAGCTCCTGATGGTTCGAAGTTTGATGTTTTAGTTGAATGTTCCTCATCATCTAATATCGCAATCGAAGTAGGTGAATTGACTGAAGCGGCACTGACTGCCCTGAACATTCAAGCAAACTCAGTTTCGACTGACTTTTACGAGTATCTAGCTCGATTGAACTATCATGGTGATTTTGACATCGTATTCCTTGGAGTCAGCTTCAATAACTTCGATGTAAATTGGTTGGCATACAACTATTGGTCTGAATATGCAAACGAGCCTTTCTGGAACTCTCCAGCTTTTCAAAATGAAACATACGACTCCTGGCGAGATCAGTTACTCCATGCAACTGATTATGAGGAAGTATATGAAGCTGCAACTAAGATGCAGGAGGTTTGGGTCTATGAATGTCCAGAAATTGTTTGCTATGAGAACATCCTTCTCTCAGCCTATAGAACAGATAGGTTTGAGGATTGGGTAAATTCACCAATTGATGGAGTTCCTGGTTGGTGGACAAACTATAAGGCTAAGATGAAGGCGAGCATAGGAGGTCCATTTGGAGGGTCTCTAAGGTGGAGCAATCCCCTTGATATCGATTCCTTCAACTTTATGGTATCAACATCTGCTTATACCATGAATGTATTGAATATGTTATACGATTCTTTGATTCAACCTGGTCCTGATGGTCTTGATGTTTTACTGTTAGCAGAATCATATACCATTGAAACGCATGAGGATAATCCAGGAATCCCAGAAGGTTATTCTCGATTCACTTTCAATATCATTCAAAATGCGACTTGGTCTGATGGTGTCCCACTTACTGCAGAAGATGTAGCATTCACGATGAACTACCTGAGAGATACCCCCGGCAATCAGTATGGTTCAAATCTTAATGACATGACAGCTGCATATGCACCGACACCATATACTGCAGTCATCGAATTTGGTAGTGAGTCGTTTTGGTACCTTCATGTTGCAGGATATAAGCCAATCTTACCTAAGCATGTGTTTGAGGCAGTTGGTCTAGAAAACTGGAACACTTGGAATCCGAGTCCTCCTGATGAACCTATGGTCACATCTGGTCCATTCAATGTTTCAGAATATATCGCAGGAGAGTTTACAGAGCTTACATACAATCCTAACTATTTCTTTGGTCCGGATAGATCTCTTTCCTCTACTACCACTATTGGAGATGTCAATGGTCCAGACCTCACTCTGGCAATAGTTGCTGGAGCAGTCGGAGCAGCTGTAGTCATTCTTGTAGGTGGTTTTGTTCTCCTGAGAAATAGATAGTACTAAACAAAGGGGAGATATCTCCCCTCTTCTTTTTTTAATGAGAATAAATTAAATTCATCAAGCTGACGATACTTTCGCACCTACCACTTCTGAATGCGAATTCTCTACTTCAATATCAGTAATTCCCAATATATTGTGGAGTTCTTCATCAATTTGAAACAGTCCCTGAACAAGAAGAGGTTCTACTATTTCTCGTAGCTGTTCCACTCTTCTCCTGTTGAGGGAGTACATTTTGTGTCTCATATCGCGAAGACTTGGTTTCCACTGTACTAAGTTCTCATCTATTAGATTGCTGATTGCATAGAACACAGTTCGAATCGGTAATTCAGTCCTCTGTGCAATATCTCTGGGAGATACTGGTCCATTCTCCACAATGAAAGAGAGAACCTCAACTGCACTTTTTGATAACATGCAGAGGACTATTCCGGGCATTCGATCACACATCTTATCAGATTGAGACTACAATCCACTTGATTGTACAGGGTTTATAGAAAATTCATTATTAAGTATAGACATTAGAGTAAAATTATTATATGCTATAATGACTATAGCATTTATATGAAAAGATATAGTCAATAAATTATATAAGCTGAGAATTTCAATTGACTATAGAAGTGGTGAATCACCGTGGATAATCAGGTTACTGATACCTTGTCGGGCATCAAGCTGACAAAAGATGGAAAGACTCCAATGAAAGAGATTGAATTAGTTACAGATCAATCTAGAGCTGATGTACTTGTTGATCCAATTCGAACCAATATCTTGCGTATACTAAAAGAAGGTGTAACAGATTTCATCACTTCTACTTCCATGGATCCTGAAACAGGGGATAGAATTATCCGTGAAAAAGAAGTCACGAGAGGAGCATTATCTGCGGTAGAGATTGTGAATCGTTCAAAGGAACCAGAAAATGGTATTGAGCCATTCTCTTTAAGTCAAGCGTATCACCATTTATCCAAACTTATCGAACATGGTTATGTAATAAAATTCGGTACTGTAACCAAAGGTAAGCGAACTACTGACTACTATAGACGTTGTGCTAATACTTTCATATTCAACCTCCTTCCTGGAAAACCAGCTCAAACCATTGAGGAACGGATGAAGCTAGCCAGAGACCAGATGTCATCTTATACAGACCAGATTCTTGAGTTATTTGACTTCAAACTCAATATGAATGAACGTGAAAAATTAGTAGATTTACTTACAAAAACTGAAATCATCCGGTTGGAAACACAATCATTTTCTAAAATTGTAAATCTTTCACGAAGCGATATCACTACAATGGACCAGATGGAAATTCTACATGATGTTATCAATATCTATCTCATCAAGAATGATGAATGGGTTCGTGAATCACGCAAATTACACGACTTTCTATTCTCAAAGATCTGAACTAGAGTTAGTGCAATTCTGTTTACATCTTTCTTGATATTCATATACAATATATCCACCTCAATGAGGAAACAACCTTCTTGGAGGGTAACACGATTTCCTCAAAGACACTACCAAACCTAAATTACTCAGAACCTAATGAAATGACATATGCCTACAGGATAATGTCGGTCAGACATTTTCCAATGATGCAGAATTTTGTCAATCAACTGATGGAATCAGGCATCCTAAGTGATAATTCCACATATCGAGGATACCTCAATGAGTTATCATTTACTATACCAGATTCTATCCCTGACGCAAAATCTGTTATCATCATAGCAGTATTTACTCCACTTGGTCTTGTGAATTTTCATTACCGAGGAGAGAAATATGAGATTACAATACCCCCACAATATTACCACTTGGGAATAACTCGCGACCAACTAAAGGATATAATTCGAGATACAATAATCCATGACGATGGATATAATATTGAATTTGCAAATTCATATCTATTCTTGAAGTCTTTAGCTGCTTTCACTGGACTTGCGAAATATGGTCGTAACAACATATGTTATGTTGAAGAGATGGGAAGTATGATTTCATTGCATGCGTTCCTGACAAATTACGAGTTTGAAGAAGACCATTTTTCTGAAATGAGGATGATGGAACATTGCGAATCCTGTAAAATTTGTATGATTAATTGTCCTACAAATGCAATCAAGGAAGACAACTTTGTTGTGGATATAAGCAAATGCGTAACTCTCTACAACGAAGTAGATGATGAATTTCCTGATTGGATTCAACCAGAAGTGCACAACTCTCTCATGGGTTGTATGAAATGTCAGAATAAATGTCCAGCAAATAGAGAGGTTATACTGAAAACAATTTATCTTGAAGATATAACTGAAGAGGAAACCGAACAAATTCTCAAAGGAACTTCTTCTCCTGAATTGTTGGAGTCGCTTTCAAGGAAACTTCGAGGATTTTACCCTGCAACATCTGAAGAATCATTTCAGATATTCACTCGGAATTTAAGAATGTTGATCCCGAATGAATTCTGATTATTTCGTGTCCTCCAACTCTTTCCTTTGTGCTTCTCTATCTTCTTTCCTGTATTGAGTCCAGTAATAACCTCTATAGCCCACATAAATTAGTGAAACAGCAATTCCTGCAATAGCTGATTGAAACATGTCAAAAGGAATGTATCCATAGTACGATAGAAAGACAGCTAGAATAGGTGTGAGAATTATGCTGATTGCTGCATATTGCCCAAAGGTATACGGAGTTCCTCTTGGTTGGTATGCAATGTCGTTTTTCTCTACAGTCATTTTGAATCGAGCAGGAATAACATTCTGTATATCAAGAGAGTATCTGTTTACGCAGAATCCTTCAAGAAATCGTAATCTTCTGCTATATCCAATACTGCATCATATCCATTAACTATAGTTTATATAGAATGGTCCAAATGAGATCTGCGTGAAATCAAATGAGTAGTGGCAATATTTTCGAAAATGTTGTATTCCCGAAGGGTGGTCCTAACAAGACGCTACTCGCTCAGATGGGAAACTATAATGTAGCAAGGATTTCTTTAGGAACTGGTGCACGGATTCCGCCGCATGTTGCAGATCATTCAGCAGTTTTTATTGTATTGAGAGGTAAAGCAATAATCACTAGTGGTGATGAAGAGGTTGAACTTCGAGAGAATCAATTCATTGCGATGGAAGCAAACCAGATGCGCGGCATTCAAGCTTTAGAGGATTTAGTAATCCTAGGGATACACGATTAATCAGGATCTCGGTTCACACTTGGTAAGAAAAAGAATGGCCCCTCTATGAATGCTCCATCGGGGCCGTCTGCAGTCAGGAAAATTACTCCATCAATTCAAAGTCTTCTTTAGCTGCTCCACACATGGGGCAGACCCAATCATCTGGTAGGTCATCAAACTTTGTCCCTGCTGCAATTCCGCCGTCTGGATCCCCAGCATCCTCATCGTAGATATAGCCACAGACTAAGCATTCATACTTTGCCATTTCATGATTCTCCAATCTATCTATGGTATGATGAAATGATATGCATTCCATCCGTTTTAAGCCTGTGTCTAAACATGATAAAAAGGGTTGGGTCGGGAGGAGAGGATGGCCGATTTGGCCATCTCTCATGAAGATTAGTACTCTGAGTCATCCTCGGAAGATTCCTCAGGAGTAAGTTCTTCCTCATCCTCAATAGAATCATCTTCTTCCTCGCCAGAGTCCTCCATTGATTCGGGTTCCTCATCCATCGGTTCTGAAGTCATATCTTCTTCTCCAGGTGTGAAGCTTTCCGCTTCCTCACCATCTTCATAGACCACTTCTTCTACAGGAACCACAGGTAATTCTTCTGGTGTTTCAGGAGTGGCAAGGACCTTTCCAGATTTGCGCATATAATTGAGTTCCATAATTAATGCTACAAGTGGGAAGATGATGAGTTTAAGCCCATCTGTTACTGATGCCATATTTGATGCATTTACTCCAGCAGCTAACAATATCGCGGTGAAAGTGACATCAACAAAGACGTAGCACGAAGCCAAGAAATATGTGAAGGTAGCAGCTGATTCTTTTGACAACTTCCATCGAGTCTCAAGCTCGGCTCTACTTGCAAGTGTTCTTCCTACCCCACTCATTGTGTACAGAAGGAAAAAGATTGTGATAAGAAGACCAACAATATCAATACCAAGGTCTACAGGTTTGAGAACATTGTAGATAAAATAGGCTGAATAAAGAGCAACAAAGAATCCAAGCATGGCCAAGTTGTCTGCAGTAGCCTTATTCCTCTCCTTTGTGATTAGAAGACCATTCAGGAAATTGAATCCTAATGCTACAAGAAGGCCAATCCCGCCAAGAAACATTGAAGGTAAGGATACCTGTGTCGGATAGATGATAAACGCAGTTACAACAAATGAACCAACGAGCAAAATATAGTTGAAGACATTGGTAGTCCATAATAATACTGTCATCATTTTCGATCTATGTTCGATATCTACACTCTTTGCGATTCCCAAACTTGTTCTTGTTGAGAAATATGCCTGAAAGCCGATCCAGAGGAAGAAACCAACGAACACAAGAATAAGAAGGAATCCAAACAATAGGATGACTGATGGAATAAACAATACAATACTTACAATTATCCATATAATTGTAAGAATCAGTGATCTTCCATAAGACTCATCGCTAGCAATAAACCTCTGAAATCCTAATAATGCTACAATTGTTGTGATCATGAAAAAGAATGGAAATATTGCTCCCAATAGAGTAAGTATAGCGCTTGCTCCTGGAAAATATGTTGCGATGATTCGTTCTAGTAAATAGATTGACAAGGCTCCTATGAAGAAAATCAATGTAATCCATTTCAATCGCTTTGACGCAAAGAAGAGTTTCAACCCTTCAATAAAATTGGTCAGAACCGGTATCTCCACTATTTAATCCTCCCAACTTGATATACTACAGTACACATTGAGCTATTTATTCCTAAGCACATGAAGGATTTCCGCTTCAAGAGTTTCTTTAACAGTTGGTTTTTCGATGAGGACTGCAACTTTCTCTCCTTCTTTATTGAAGAAGAAAAAGTAGGGGATTGCTGTGACTTTCCACTCATTTGTTTCAGGTGGTGATGGTGGTACAGCCCACTTCACATCTGGATCCAAAGGAGCTGTCTTTATCCCGCTAAAGACCAAAACCTCCAAACCCAGCTCTTCCACAAGGCGAAGCATTACTGGCATCGCATTTTTACAATCTTTACACCATGCAGCACTGAAGATGACTACTGTAAGATCCTTGATTTCATCCTTCAACTCATCGACGACCTGTTTGTCCAAGTTGTACTCCTCGTACATCTCCATGAGAATATCCTGATCCTTCCCCTCAAGCGCATCAATATATCCTCGTACAGTTGTAGTTCGATTTCGTATATCGTCGAGGTTAGCTTTCATAGAACGAATGCCAAACGAGGTTCCTTCTAAAGCTATCGTTATAATATCGTATGTTCAAAACCAATGTCCAACATACTCTCATATACTAGATTGTTCGAGCCTATCTCGGAAGGATTCACTTGACTGTGGAACTGTATAAGGCCATACTGATAGGGCCAAGAAATGTCGGAAAAAGTTCTATTGTACGTAGATATCTTGAGGATATATTTACAGACACCTATACAGCTACAGTTGGAGTCGATATGAAAGCCCATAGTATGGATTTTCCTGATGGCACTGTTGTCATGAATATTGTTGATTTAGGTGGTCAGGAATCTTTCGATATGTTGAGGTCGAAGTTCTACCAAGGTGCACATCACGTAATGCTGATCTATGACTGTACTGAACGAGATACCTACGACCAAATCGTAGATTGGTATGAGAATCTTGCTCTCAGTTTCTGCGAAGCCGAGAAAAATCCCATAAGTGGCGCTCTGGTTTCAAATAAATGCGATTTAGTAGATAAAGCAGAAGTAACCCCTCAGGAAGGTAAACAACTTGCTGATGTGCTTTGTCTTGATTTCTTTGAAACTAGCGCAAAGACTGGTCTGGGAGTTGGTGAACTTTTCATTAATGCAGCAACAACCAGCCGTACTCGTTTTGGTAGAGGTGGATTCAACTAAAAAGAGTGAAACAGGCGCCCAATAAGATGCCTGTCGTTAATTTCACTGAGTAGCAGCAGACATCCTACAATCACTAACTCGTATGGTTGGAATGAATGTAGGCGTTTCAACTTCCCACCAGTATACCTGCTTCCTGTCATTTCCTAGTGCATTAATATTCGCAAACATCCGCATTGTATTATCACTGATTCTGAGATTCTTTATTGGCTTCATTTCCCCATTCTTAATGACAAACATTGCATCACGAGGGATTGTTGAGAACTCTCCTGTCTGATAATTCTGATACCTAGTATACCAATTGCTTGTGACGTAGATCGTTGGCTTAGAAGTTTCCATTAGTTCTTCTAGACTATGATTTCCATTCTCAAAGACTAGATTGGTTGTGTTAGGAAGTAGCATCTTTAGACCCTCTCCCAATCCAAGCATCTGTGAACTACCTGTAGATGATGTTTCATACATTTTTCCAGTCGTTGTATTATGTACGAATGATCTGAGTACACCATCCTTAACAATCTCAGTCTGCTGTGTTGGAGTTCCTTCGAAATCGTATGCAGCACAAGCAAGTCCATTTGGAATCCATGGATTATCAGTCACTGTTAAGAATTCAGGGCCAATCTGTTCTCCCATCTTATCACCAAGTGGTGAAATCCCAATCAATATTGCAAACGGATTTGCTGAATCCGGGACACTTCCCAACACATTCGCTCCAACAGTGGGACTTAGAATGAGGTCATATTCTCCCGGCTCACCTTGGACAGCCCCGAATGCTTGCTTTGACAATCTTCCAGCTTGTGCTCCAGCTTCAACCATAGATTGTTCGTCTTGAGTTGGTTTTGTCCCACATTGTAATCCCTGGCCTGAATAATCAAGCTCGTCTTGAAATGCTCTGACATTCAAGTCATATTGAGTCATTTCAGAGCTTCCCTGAGCACCATAACTTGATCTAAAGAAGCTTAATCTTTTTGAGAATTTGAGTGCTCCAGCAACTCGCTTTGCACCTTCTGATACCGCTGCATCAATCGCTGCATTGACGAATCCTGGTGCCAATTCGGTAAAATCATCAATCTTATTGTCATATGCTCCTTTCAAATCGCGATAGGTATGAGTTCCTTCTTCAACTCCAATGAAGAACATTGACTCAGGTAATTTCTTTGAAAATTCAATGGTATCTTTAACAGCCTGTTTTACTTCTTCTACACTTGTGACTGACCTCTCGCTATATCCTGTCTGTGTTCCTTCTATAATCACAAAGAGCTCTAAACTGACTCCATCCCATCTCTTTCCAATATCTATTGAGTTCTGGGAGAATCTGATTTGTGACCCAGAGGTCAAAGTACCTCTGGCAATAACCCCCTCAATTTTACCCTGTGAGTAGTCGATTGCAGTATCTACATACTGCTTGAGATCATCAATTCCTGACATTACCCAACACCTCCTAATCGTATACCTCGGAATCGAATCTCTCCGCCTCCAGCATAGACTGGTACACCTTGCATTGGGTCACTCTTCCCACAGGTTCCAGGAAAGTCAAAACGGAGTTCTTTAGTTACAGCATCTACGGAACTCAACAAACCCACACTCGTTGTTTCAAGAACAGGCCGTCTTACCATGATGTCAGTCAGTTCACCATTTTTGATTAGATATGACTCTGCTCCGGAGTATTTGCTCTGATAACGTCTGTCATCAATATTCCATTCCATAAATGACCTCATATAAACGCCCAACTTGATATCTTCAATCAATTCATCAAATGTATGATCACCGGGTTCAAAGAATGTGTTGGCCATTCGAATGAGTGGTTCCCGATTAAATCCAACAGACCTAGATGCACCATTAGACCCCATACCGAACTTAACACCGAACTCCCTGTTAAGGAGAGGTTCGTTGATGATACCATTCTTTATGAGAGCTCTTTTTCTAGCCTTCACTCCTTCATCATCATAAAGGTAAAATCCACCTGTATTAGGTATCGTTGGATCTTCACTGACATTAACTGCATCAGATCCAACTCTGGACTCTCCAAGTTTGAGGTCTCGCCAGAAACTCTCTCCTGCTTGAGCTCCCTCACGACCCATAATCCTGTCTCCTTCAGAGGGATGCCCGACATTCTCGTGAGAAATTATTCCTGCAACCTCTGGACCGACCACCATATCTATTGGCTGGTCCATCAAGGATTCGACCTTCTCTGCTTTCTCAGCAGTCAGTTTCAAACGCGTGACTTCATCTTCCAGATTTTCGATGACCTTCCCGTCTTTTATTCTATCCCAACCACCACACTGAGTCATATCGAGCATACGTTGTTCTGACCCAACCTTTCCTTTGGCAGTGAGAAGCATAAAGATTCTCAAGTAAGATGTATAGGCATCAATCTCCGTACCCTCGCTAGTAACCAGATATTTTTCAATCTCATAAGGATTAAACATCATTGTATACTGAGCAAGATCTTTCATCTTCTCATTCATTTCTGTAGATGTAGCCATCATAGTGTCAATGTCAACATCAGATACCTTCTGCTTCACATCAACACTCCACTTTGCTTTGTTCGCGATTGGCTCTCCAAGGTCTATCTTATCCTTGCGTTTTGCAGCTTTTGCCATCTTGTAGGCAGCACTGATCGTTTCCTCTGCGATAGATTTCTCCAATCTATCAAATGATCCAAAACCCATATTTCCATCAACAAGAATCCGAACGCCAATTCCAGATGAAGGAGTCATCCCCCCCGAAACTGGTGCACCATTTCTATATGCTAGTCCACGAGTCACTTGTTTCGTGTATCTTGCTTCTACGTAGTCCCCTCCAAGACTACGTCCGTATTCAATGCAGTATTCTGCGAGGTCCTTGCCATCTTTCAAAGTTCGTTCACTCGAGTGCATTCGTTGACTGGTTCTAGATAAAGCCTACTAATCACGTCACCAAACTTTATGTGATAGAATGATTTGTAGAACTTTGAGTTCTAATCATCACTGGAGTGTTGAAATTGTCGCAGGTTGAAGAAGTACAGAAGAAAAAGTGGACAGCTCTTCTTCTGTTTATAGTCGTAGATGCGTTTCAGATTCTTTTGGTGTCAATTCTCACTCTTGATGAAAATACTCCTCTCGTCATCGGATTTGATTTATCTCATTCGAATCCCTTCATATCCATAGCCCTATTTCTAGGCATTACCTTCGTACAGCTCATTATGGTATATTATGTCACATTGGGGATGTTGAAAGGAAAGATGATGTTTGAAATCTATCCTCTCTTTGATTCTAAACGACCTTATACATGTAAATTCGCAAGAGATGATCTTGTTAAGTGGTCAATGAAGACAGCTGAAGATTCTGGAGTAACATTGAAACGGATTTACATTATGCATTCACCTCTTCCGAATGCATTCACCTTCAGTCTGCCATTTGTAGGCGCAGTATTGGTTATCTTCAGTAATCTGATGGACCTTCTTGACGAACAAGAAGTAAAAGCTATTATCGCACACGAGATTGGTCATATAAAGAACAAGGATTCACTTGTTGCCATTTTTGCGAGAATGCCTTCCTTCTTTGTTGATATCATCTACTTGTACTTCTATTTACGAATAGGTCTTGCAGTTGTAAGTTCACTTCTAATTCAGTTTGATTTGGTCCTTGCAGGTATACGCATCTTGGTGTTAGTAGGATTCTTTATCC
Organism: Candidatus Thorarchaeota archaeon; assembly: GCA_016841005.1. The sequence goes on from JAEORG010000355.1 coordinate 18,756, forward strand.
TATCTCGAATTATGGTTTTTATCGCTCACATATTGATTCAGGAATCGTCTAGGAGCGCAGAGCATCTGTCCGATTATCATGCGGCAAACACCATCGGTACAGGTCCTACATTAAATGCTCTGATTCGTCTTGGTCAACGCGTAGAGGCAATAACATCTCTAATAGAAGAAATTCGTTGGTTGGAATCCCTAAATCCAGAGAGGTCCGGTCCTCTTGGTTCTTCAGAGCTTACAAGAATGATTTCAGCATACCCACTTGATGCGATAGATGAGAAGAATGCGAAGTCTATGGCACCTTGGGTATTTCTCTATACAAAACTGAGATACATGCGCGACATATACGGAGTTGACTTGAGTGACCATCAAATAATCAATGCAATCCAACCAGCGACTCAATCATTACTTGAAAAGAGGAAGGAAATCAAAGCAGAAGATCACTCTGATGAGAAAGAAGATGACCATGACCTAAATGTAGTTGATTGGCGTGATGTCGATTATGATGGAGATAGAAGGCTTTCAATGGATGAGATAGATGACCTTGTTAAGATGCTTCGTGAAAATCCGACCAAGTTTATGTTTGATAGTGAGGCTGGTCAGAATATTTTGATGATAGATCATCCTGATTTTCGAAGTAGGGTTCTCTTCATTGCAGATAATTGTGAACTTTGAATTATTGCAATAGTTCATCACTAGGAATCGGACCCAGAAACTCAATCGTATCCACATTATTGCATCGATCGAGTTCTACATCATTCAATCCTCTAATAGCTGAGATAAGTATCGCAACAACAATTAGTGAACAGAATATCCATACTGCATATTGAACACTTAGAGTGTATGCTGCAACAAACTCTGGACCAGATCCAAATCCAAACGGATCGAATATGAGAAACAGAAGTGAAAAGGTCGCAGTTGCTGCTGCAGTTCCAACACTGAAACCTGTCGTTCTGGCGATATTCGTCAACGCACTGATTACACCCAGATACTCCTTGGGGGCACAGGTCATTACAAAATTACCATTTGCTACCGTGAACATTGACAGCCCAAATCCAAGAATAACAACTGAAATTGCCATCAAAATGATGTTTGGCATAACATATGCTAAAAGAATTAGTCCAAATAGCTCAAGAATGAGCCCAAACACGGTTTGATATTTAGCAAGCACTCGCTCGGAAACATATCCTGCAGCTGGTCCAGTCACTGAGATTGTCAATGGGTGAACTATCAAGAATAAACCTGTATATGACTGACTGAATCCTAAAGCTTCCTGAAGGAAGAATGGCATAAGAAACACAATTGGAATAAGACCCATGTAAGCAAATAATGCTGAAAAAATACTTGTCCAAATCTTCCTGTCTGCAAGTACACTCGTCGGTATTATAGGAGATACAAATGATCGTTCACGGAAGATGAATCCGATGAATGATGCACCCATAATCAGAATCAAAGCCAAAGAAATACCAATATCCGCTGTTGTTGCAATAGAAACGTAATACACTAACGAGAAAAGAAAGGTAAGAAACAAAGCAGCACCAAGAGTATCGAATCTAACTTCCTCGACCATCTTTGTTTCAGGAATAAATTTCTGGACTAGAAGAAATCCGATGATTCCCATCGGTAGGTTTACAAGAAAAATGCTTGGCCACCCATAAAATTCGCTCAAGAAGCCTCCAAGAACAGGACCAATTCCAAGTGCAGCCGCCAGAATTACGGAAATCAAACCAATAGCTCTTCCTCTATTCTGGGGAGTGGTGAAGTATGTGATTAGAGCCAGTCCAGTAGCAGACATTATGCTCGCGCCGAGAGCTTGAAATATTCTAGAAGAAACAAGAATTGCTAGATTTGGTGAAAGAGCACAAAAGAATGAGCCAATTATGAATAATATCATACCTAATTGGAAAATTCGTGTTCTTCCGTACCTATCTCCTATCTTTCCCATCAATGGCATGAATGATGTAATTACGAGAAGGTATGCTAGTATAACCCACTGTATCGCATTCATGTCAACTCCAAGACTTGTTGACATTGTGAATAATGATACATTGACTATAGAAGAGTCAAGTGCACCGAGAAATGTTCCAAATCCTATTGCTAAAACCAGAATTCGAACACCGGGCATTTTTGTGGGCAAGTCATGCATATTGTAATTTACTCCAGGAAGATTATAATCTCAGCGCACCATCTCTAACTTAAGGGTATGGCTATACCGAACATAGCGTCGCTAGACCTTATATCCGTACCACAGTATTATCTGAAAGTTGAAGTGAACTACTTTGAAGACGCATAGAACTACTTCATTTCTCAAATTCACCAAGGATGGTTTAAACGAAGTAGATGAAACAATTGCAGTCGAATCATCTTTAGAACTGTGGTTGGAGGATATGCATCTCGCATCCTTCATTTACACCTCAGGATACGAGAGAGAGATTTGTCTAGGTTATCTCATCACGAGTGGTATTATCTCTGATATCTCAGATATTGAATTCGTAGATGTGGCAGAGCATCAATGTGTGATTACATCAAAACGAAGATCTCAATTCATTCAATCATTCTTAGTTGAAAGGACTGCTAATCATACAGATATTCCACCACTTCCTACGAATATCGAAGCTGAACCGGTTAATCTAGAAACCCTCAGAGAAATTGTTGATAATCTGCAAAATAATCAGATCTTACATTCCAAAACAGGTACTGTTCATAGTGCAATGCTTGTGGATCAGAAGACAGATACAATCAAGATGATAGAGGATATTGGCAGACATAATGCGTTGGATAAAGTTGTAGGCTACTTTTCCTTGAAGGGTGTCCCACTTTCTGGATGTCTTCTCTTTGTTAGTGGCAGATTAACCTCTGAAATGGTATCTAAAGCTGCAAATGCCAGAATTCCCTTTATGGGCTCATTAGCATTAGCTACAGACTTAGGAATTCAGATTGCATCAAATGTGGGTATAACTCTGCTTGGGTCATTAAAGAAGGATGAATTCTGGTTGTACAATCAGGGATCAATAAAACCGTTCCAATTTTAGAACCAGTACAAAACCAAAATCATTACTTCATCATTTTCTGTTCCTAAATTTGAACCTCGTGTTCCAAAATTAGATTCAAGTCAAAATTTAGCTATATTAATTATAGATAGCCAGCAGAATTGCAATGACAAACAAACACTGTTTGTGTAGGAGAGTGCACCAGTCATGTTATGACTTGGCTGTCTAATTGTAATAGGGGGTAGCTTCGGTGGAGATGTCTAGTCGAAGGATAGTATTAGTTTCATTCATTACATACATCATATGTCTGTCAATGACACCATTGACAGTACAAGCACAGAGTGGATCCATAGATCCCTCAGATGTGTCAATCACTGGCTCTATCGTTGATAATTATGCAAACATCACGTACGGAATGAGCTTTGATAATACTGCATCATCATCTGCTCATGAAGTAGAATGGTTGTTCAAATTACAAACTGGAATACGTCTGAGTAATGTATCCGTTAGTATGGGTGATGATGTGTATTGGGGCCGAGTTATTTCCGAGGAAGCAGCAGTAGAGACCTATGAGGAAAGTCTTGAGGAAGGGAAAACTGCAGTCCTCGTGATTAAAGGTCCAGGAGGGTATTATCTTAGGATGAATGTGGAGAACAATACAGCCGCGAATCTCAAAGTCTTTGTTGAAGGACTCCTTGTTCGAAGTCTAGGCATGTATTGGTTGGAATTGCCCATCGTATTAGAATCTACAATCATTGCTGACTTTACCGTGGATTTGACAGTTTTATCGCACTATGGTCCTATCGCAGGTTACAGTGTTATAGGTCTTCCAACCTTTGATGCAACTGATCTTACTGATGGCCTCAGAATTCAATATACAAAAGCAGATACTGCTCTCCCAAGTGAAATATCATTATCATACTTCCTCGATCGTCAGACAGGTGGAAGCCAACTTCTAACCTACAACAATGGCAGCCAGAATTTCTTTGCATATCTTCTTGCACCTAGTATCACATCAGAAGATGATCGTATACCAAGGGAATATGTGTTTGTTCTAGACCGATCAGGTTCGATGTCTGGAGAGAAACTGGCTCAAGCAAAGGTTGCTTTCACATCGATGATAGATGATCTTGATAGCATGGACATCTTTAATGTGGTTTCCTTCTCTACAGAGGTTGAAATTCTATGGGCTGAACCTCATTCAGCGACTGGAACGAACATCGATATTGCTCAGAATTTTGTAAATGGGCTCACTGCTGATGGATCAACGAATTTCTACGGTGCTGGTCTTACAGGACTCGATACATTCACAACTGGTTCTTATGCCAAGGTCATGCTCTTCTTATCAGATGGTCGTCCAACTTCAGGAGCAACAATTGAATCGGGTGAAATTCTTGCTGGATTGAAAGACGCTAATGACCATATCGTTTCGATATCAACAGTGGCTTTCGGTTATGACGCTGATGAATCTCTCATGGCTAATCTCGCATCTCAGAATGGTGGTTTCTTCATTCAAGTTGAAGCTAACAGTGAAGCATCAACAAGACTACTTGATTTCTACAAGTACTGGTCAACTCCTATTGCAGGAGGATTTAGCATATCAGTGATTGGAGCGTCTGATTTCTTTTCGTTACAACCACTCGGAAGTGCTCCATTCTTTAATGGCACAGAGGTGGTCATGTGTGGTCGCTATGGTTCTAGTATCACTGTTGAAACTTCTATAGAATATGTGTCTGGGATTGAGAACTACCTAAACACAGCTCTTGATGGTGGTAAAGAGTATTCTCATGTAGAACGCATTTGGGCGCAATACAAGATCTCATGGTTACTTGAAATGGCTCGTCTAGAGGGTGAAACATCTCAAATTCGTCAGCAGATTGTTGACTTAGGAATGCAATATGGCTTGGTAGTGGATGGATACACTGGAATGATTTTGGTCGCAGAGGTTCAGGAGGACACACTACCTGAAACTGAACCAACAGAAACTGATACCACATTCGGTGCAGTTCCACCTCCAGCTGCTACTACTGCATATACTACTGGGACTGCCAATCGTGCAGCTACAGCGCCTGCAGCAGATTTTGCTGTAAGTCCATTGATGGTTGGTACACTTGGGGGAGTGTACTTTGGAGGAGCAGTTCTCGTGGTGATATATCTCTTCATAAGATGGAGGAAAAATAGACTGGGATAATACAGAAGAGTCGTGGTAGGAGGGGACCCTTTCCCCTCCATTTTCTATAGATTCCTTAATGCCGTAGCAGGATCAACCATTCCTGCCTTACTCGCAGGAATATAACAACTAACAATTAAAACAAACGCTTCACATAGAACTGTTAGAAGAAGCCATCCTGTTGGTATGACCAAGAGTGGCGTGAATGATGTTGAGAAAGGAGCAACACCAATTGTTATGAGACTCATAGCATAGCCAAATAGTATACCTAAGAGAATACTGATCATCGTGGCTGCAACAACTGCGAGTGCAAATTCGTTGAACACCATAGAGACCAGTTGTTTTCTTGTGGCACCTAATGCCCTCAATATTGCGTATTCTTGTTTCCTGTTGAGGACTGCTGAACCAAGAAAGAACATTATGGCTGCAAGACCCATTGATAGGCAAGAGAATAAGATTACGCTACTAACTCCTCGAAATGCAGTTAGAAAGAGATTGATACTATGTACATCTGAAAAATCGAATGATTCCACTGAATAAACATGTGTGTCAACTTCATGTTCTAAGTCATAGATTAAGAATCCACTCTCTGACCAACATGTCATATCTACAAAGAAAAGAGATGATTTATCAATCAATGTTCGAGCCATAAGGAAATCCAGATTTACCAAGACGAAACCACTCTGAGCTGACTGAAAACCGATTTGAGATGCGAGAGTTGCTGTTTCTAGTTGATCCGTGGATGCAACACCAAATCCTGGAGCATTCTTCATAACCCCCACAATTTTTGTCCCAATCACTGTCGTTTCGTTTATAGTATCTAAATTAACATAGAGTGTTTCACCAATTGAAACATTAAGTTGCTCCAACATGTATTCACTAATAACAATTCCATTTGGCGTTGAGTTAAGACGAGTCATCATAGACTCTGCAGTATCATTCTGAAATGAATCTGGTCTAAATGTACAGATCTGTGAATACTCTAAAGGTCTAATTCCTTCAACAAAAAACCTGAAGGATGCAATACTTCCTGTAGATTCGATAACTGGTGTAGAATCAATAACGCCTGGATATTGTTTTAATTCCTCTGTGTAATTGATAGGTTTTCCTGGGCACTGAATTCGGAGGTCTGCACCAATTGCAAATCCTAGTTCGTTGTCAAGAGTTGCCTGAAAACTTGATAATTGAATTAGCGTCATAGAAGTTACAGATAGTGTGAGAGTTAGTAGGAGAAATATGGGGAGAAATTGACCTTTTCGTTTCTTCATGCTCTTTGTTACATAGAGCTGTCGTTCACCAAGAACAAATGCGCCTCTTGAAGCGAGGAAAGACACTCCTCCACGCATCAGACGTGAGCCAGTTATTGATGTTACGAACAATAATACAGTTACAATAAGGACCTCTGCATATGCCATAAATCCGACAGGATTCAAAATAACTGGAATTAATATCAAAGCAGACAAAGCAATCAGGAAGATAATTGATGTACGAGAAAGAGAGGAAGATTCAACTGCTTCATCGATATTTGCCTTGTCAATTTGTCCTATCTCAAGGACATCTATACTTCTGGTTATTTGTACCATGAAAGTTAATGGCAAGTATATGGCGATGATACCACTCACAAGAATTCCGAATAATGAAACCCTTGTATTTAGTAAATAATTTGAAAATAATGTCGTATCAATCTCAAAGAGACCAGTTGAAGAACCCATCAACGGACTGAGGAAGAGGGAAAGCAGTATCCCGATAATCATTCCTCCCAAAGTCATCATAGACGCTTCCCATAAAAGTGAAGATGTAACTTGTCCGTATGATGCGCCTTTGGCTCTAATTGCACGTAAATCTGATTTCTTGTTCTGTATGGCAAGCTCTGATACAAATACAGTTAGAATGACACTCATCATCAGAATGGGAAATGAAAGAACTACCAGTCCTCTACTTAGGATGAAATTATCGATGGTGGTTTGTAATTCACCCAAGTTCTGGACACCATAAACTGGAGCATGTTGAACCTCAGACTGGATGTGCTCTGTCATTTCGAGCATGGTTCGTTCAATGTTCTCGGGTCCCAGATCCATAAGAACGTCAGGGGAACCCCGAACAAGTCCAGCGGGATGCCACATCGAATATGTTGAAAGCTCCCAATACTCATATTCTGTGAACTCGTCTTTACTTACAATAATAGAGTCATCGATACCAAGTACAGGTTCGGATACTCCAAGTGGATCCCAATTTTTCCTACTAAGTGATGGGAACACTTCGCCAATGAGCGACCTAACAGATTTTAGTTTATATATTCCCACAACTCTGAGTGATTCTTCATAATTCTGGAACCACATTTCTGGAGAGATCGTACCATAATAATGATAGTCAACATGTCGGACCATACCGATTGAGATGTTACTTCCGATATCGATTGTGATGTCATGTACTTCTTTCGTATATTCAATGAATCCTTCAGAGAGCAACACTTCTCCAGATGATACATTGAACTTTCCGCTATAATCAAATTCTTTGTGCCACCTGTCTAACAGTTCATTATCTGTAACGATAGCTCTACAGTCTTTGAAACCATCTCGATAATTCTGATTCCACATCCAATAACCAGTGTATTCTGGTACGGTCACAGTTCCATCTATGTCGAATAGAAGAGCAATAGTAGATGGGACCAAATCTGTACGTTCGATGAATGGATAACTCGCAGCCATCTCCATGGCTTCTATTTGATTTGCCCTATAGCCATTCATGTAGCTGATATCAAGGAGGTTTTGAGTTGGAACTGCTTGAAATGCATAGCCTATTCTCACTTGATACGTATTCTCTTCAAAATAATCATGAACTGTCAAGTTAATACCTGTTGAACTCCACGTAAAAACAGTCGATGGTAAAGCAACACCAAATGACAGCATGAAAATAATCCCAAGTGTCATTACAGAGTTCTTACTCATAGAAGTAAACGCATAAGACAGAGGCCATTTACTACTGCCTTTATACGTTATATCCCTCGATTTGTTCAACCGCATACATCCTATCTAGGCGCTATTTCTGTGTGAATACCCAGAAAATAAGCATTGGGTCCTGCGTAAAAGACCACAGGACATAACTAGAATTGTGAGAGTGCACCTCTATGTCTTACATATCTCTCAGTCCTTTTGAATAGAACGATACCTAGAGCCAAAAATATCACATCAAGAACTAGCAATGCAAAGATTGCATAGAAAGCTCCAGAGAATGCCATTCCATTCATTAGAAATCCTCTGAATCCCTCAACACTCCAAGTCAATGGCGAAGCAACTGAAACATATTGTAGGTATATCGGGAGAACTGCAATTGGATACGACATCGGCGCTACTAGGAACAGTGTGCTTGAAATAACCTCTAGAATCATCCATCCCTGTTTTGCTAAGATAACGATACAAACCACAATCAACACAAGTCCTTGCATTCCAATAATTGAGAGTGCAATGACTGCCAAGGCTGGGAATACTCCCCATAAGTTCAGATTGACTCCGAATAGGATTACAGATGCTCCAAGCTGTAATACTACTCCTAGTCCTCCATGTTGAATGTTATGGAGGGTTGATCCCCAGACCATTGTGGTCTTACTCATTGGAGTTGTCATGAGGGTTTCAAGTGTTCCGACATTTTGTTCTCTACGGAGAGTAAATCCGCTACCCCAAATGAGGCTGATTGCTAATCCAGCATATGCGCTGCCAATAGCAACATAACTTAGCCAGTCACTTGAACCAACCATGCTTTCAAGAGAGGATGATTCCAAACCTCCTGTCACAGCTGTGCCAGCTAACAACATGGGAATAAACCGTAGGAAAGGCATTACTATAAACCATAAAATGCTCAGCGGATAACTGTGCTCTACTCTCCATTGTTTGATAGCTAATGCGCTTGCAGCACGAAACTCAGCACGCCAGCCTTTTCTATCCCACATTCTCTTGAAGATGGGTGACTCATATTCCTCTGTCATTTAGAAGCCTCCCATATGACCTCGTTCCTTAGTCCACTTCTCTGCATATCTGAATGATGCGATTCCTAGAGTCCAGAATACTAGTACAAGTGCTCCTAGTCCAATGACGACCTCTACAAAAGAAGGAAGATCGAACAAACCATTGATTGCTATCTCCCTTATCGTAATGATGCCAATCGTTGTCGGAATCAGATAGGCAAACCAACGTACATTGCCCGGTAAAGCTGCTACAGGATATTGTACTGGTGATACCACATATGTCGCATTTGAAACAAGCTCAGTAAGAACTGAAGGATCCTTGAAGACGAGTATCAGTCCTGCAACCATGAAGCTGAATCCGTAAAGTGCAATCACCATCACGGTAAGGATGATGAATGTCGGTGCTATTGCTATGAGTGAATATGATACTCCAAACATGAAGGATGAGAGAAACAGCAGGATAGTTGATTGAATAACACAGAGAATGGTGTCTGAGAATGCAGCTCCTAAAAGGATGCTTATTCGTGGAACTGGAGTTGAGAATAGCGGTTCAAGAGTTCCACTAAATTGCTCCCATCTGAAATTATTCCCAATCGCCCAGATACTGTTATCCAAAAACATGTAAACATACCACCCAATAACTGAGAATTGGATGTAATCTGAGAATCCAGAGAGTTCTGTAAAGTGCACACTAGATCCTGGACCTGCAATAGCAACGACCATGAGGATGAATGGAGCAAACCATAGGACAGGCATGAATGCCCATATCAACCAGTTGGATGGATACCGCATTGCAATCCTAAGGTTCTTTGTAGCAAAGATACGGGCTGCTGACCAGTCCATCAGACGTGGAGTGAAGTCACTTGGTAGACCGCTCCCGATGTCTTGTCCTTTTTCTGGTTCTTGAAGGCTGACTGTCAATCCTCAATCCTCCGTCCAGTTAGTTGTAAGAACACATCATCTAGAGTTGGTTCCTTGACTTCGAAATGTTCAACTCTCATTCCAATTGAATCACGGAAAAAGTTCAGAAGACGATGTGCCATCTCGTATCCATCATGTGCTGTCACTACAATCTCAGAATGTCCATTTCTCACATTCATAACTGCTGACATTACATCTTCTAGATTCCTAACCATCTCGATATCAGGAACTCCGGCTACCTTGAGATGGAGACTGTCGTAATCTCGCACACCTTCTTTCAAATCATGAGGTGTTCCGAAGCTCTTAATCTCACCCTCATTTATGAGTGCGATTTTATCACAAAGCATGTCAGCTTCATGCATGTAATGCGTTGTGAGAAGAATGGTCTTATCCTTAAGATCAGTTTTGATGTACTGCCTTAAGTCACTCGCAAATGTTGGATCGAGGCCTTGTGTGGGTTCATCGAATAGCAAAATTGGGGGATCGTGCAGAAGTGACCGCGCGAACACAATCTTCATTCTCATTCCATGACTCAGGTTCTCTGCCTTCTCGTCTGCTTTCTCCAAGAGGCCCATTCTTCCTAAGAGTTCATCCGCCCGCTCCCTTGCTTCATCGTTCGGCATTCTATACAGTTTTGCGAAGAAGATGAGGTTCTCTCTGGCTGATAACTTCCAGTAGATACTCCTCTCATTCCCTTGACAGACTCCCATTGATGCTCTCGCGTATGTGGAGTCTTGTAGAACATCGTAACCGTTGACTCGCGCTGTTCCAGCAGTTGGAATCACCAGAGTGGCAAGGCACTTGATCAAGGTAGTTTTACCAGCACCATTTGGTCCGAGTAAACCATAGACCTGACCCTTCGGGATGTCAAGAGATATGGACTTGAGTGCCTCTACTTTTTTCTTCTCCACTGGGATTATTATTGCCTTCCTTTTCACACTAATGAAGGTCTTTGAAAGGTCTTCTATTTCTACGGCATTTCTTGACATTGATTATGACCTCCTCAACGATAGTTGAGTAGTATAATAATATTTCAGAGGCTCAAACACTGACATACTGCGATTAGTAATCGCCGCTCGGCACTACCGAGTTAGATGTCAGTAAAGTGTACTGTTTCCAGTCCATTATAAGTAGAGAATAATTTTCATAGAGCCACCTATCACGAGACCAAAAACATTCTGTTATAAGAATTAGCTACACCGCCAATTACAAAGAGTCTACCGGTGTATGCCACTTACGATAAGGTATTAGGGAGGATAGAAACGCTAGAAGGCATGCAACTCACTCCTGACATTATCACAGGTAGTGTCGCAATGCTAATTGGTTCAGCTCTATATGCTGTATCTGTTGTTATTTATCGGTCTCAAAAAGATGAGATAACTCCCTTAGCCATCAGTTCAATCAAGATGTGGATTGCTCTTGGATTCATGTCATTGATGATTTTACTTCCATTTTGGGGTAATCCCCTTGGAGTACCAATCGGATCAACTATTCTTCTCTCGATATCTGTTATCTGTGGTGCCGTGATTGGTGATACTCTATATCTCACAGCACAGGAAAGAATCGGTGTATCGTATGCGTTTCCAATATCAATGTCATTTCCTATCATTACGTATTTCTTCACCATTGTCTTTCTAAATGAAGCCTTAATTCTAAGTAGATTAATCGGAGTGCTAGTTGCAGTATTTGGAATTTCCATCCTAGCATTGGAACAAGAGTTCAACGATGATGAAAATGATGCACCTGAGAGAAGAAATGGTCTTGATAGGATTGGATTAGCATTTGCACTTCTGACAGCACTCCTATACGCAACTGGTACAACTATTTTGCAAGTTGGTGTGGCCGATGTAGAACCTGTAGCTGCTACATTCATACGAGTTGTTGTAGGTTCCATAACATTTGTGCCGCTGATTGCAGTTGCTAAATCGATTGGTATGCCAAATCCTACGAGAAATGCAACGAAGATGGTTGCTATTGCTGGATTCTTTGGTATGGCTATTGGTTCACTACTCTATGTTACTGGCATCAAATATGCAGGAGCCACAATTGGTTCGGTGCTCGCTTCATTAGCACCTCTTTATGCAGTACCAATCTCAATTATATTTCTAAAAGAGAGGATGACCTCTAGGGCAGGGATGGGTGCAATTGCTACTATCATTGGAGTTATTCTAGTCATCATGGGACTTTGATACTTGAGTTACCTTGTACTAAAGAAACAGGAATCCTTTGGATTACGAAATTGAAGTGCTCAAGATAGAGCACTCCCCCCCTCCTTTTGACTATGGTGTAGGCATCAATTGAATGTAAACCTCGAAGACATCACGGGCTCGTTGGAATCGTACTCTCAGTTTATCGCCCACTTTCTTACCAAGAATTTGCCCGCGGAGCTGTTCCATACCGTTGATAACTTCATCATCTATTGCAACGATGACATCTCCCGGTTTCAATCCTGCGTTCGCTGCTGGTCCCCGAGGTATCTCAACAATAAGTGCTCCTTCCTCAGCGTGCAATCTGTAATTGGCCGCTATTGCCTTATTCAGAGTTACACCGATAATTCCCATCCAAGGCGTTTGGATTGTACCAGTCTGAATCAATTCATCGTAAACATCCATGATTCTATCAATCTCAATCGCAAAACCAATTCCTTGTGACCATGGAATCATCGCAGTAGGAACTCCAATTAGTCTACCTTCAGTATCCACGAGAGCTCCACCTGAGTTACCTGGATTAATCTGCGCAGAGGTTTGAATTAATCCCTCTAGATGTTGCTCCTGTCCTTGAATTGTTCTATCCAGTGCACTAATCATTCCTAATGTTACAGTAGATCCTAGTCCCAAGGGATTACCAACTGCGATAGCGAATTGTCCTTGTCTGAGTTCGCTGGATTTTCCAATCTCAATTGGTTTCAGATTATCAGCGTCAATCTTCAGAATTGCCATATCCCGAGTCCGAGTTTCTCCTACAACCACTGCTTTGTATGTGCGTCCATCATAAAGTGCAACATCAACATCTCGTACTCCTTCAACAACATGAGCATTCGTAACGATGAATCCATCTTTACTCATGATGACACCCGACCCTTGTCCTTTGACTGGAATCACCTGTGAGAACCTAACTCTCTGTAACTTCGTCACAGTGACACTGACAACACTTGGTAACACTTTCTCTACTACTTCTACTATGTTCTTTTCAAACGCCTGTAGCATTCCAACCACAAGTGGGGATTAACAATTGTGTATATAATATTGAAGATAAGTGCCGATTTTAGTGGAACGGTTCTTACCAATTTAAAATTTCAAAACAGTTATTATTGTTCATTTCAAACGTGGGTGATGGTTCTTAACTCTTAGAGAGTTGTGGGAGAGATACTAATGAAGAATAAGCACGCATCAGTGTTTTTCATGTTACTGTTTTTGGGAACCCTTTTTGTAGCCCCAACAGCTGTGACACTAATATCTCACTCTGAGAATAGAATTCAGAGTGACGTAATATCTGATTCCAATGACTATCATCCGTCAGCCATTAATGTTGCAGATGATAGCCTCAACGTTTTGAAGCGAAACTGGGATTTTGAGGAAGCAGACAGTTTTGGTGGACCTGATGGTTGGGACTATTACCAAACTACTTGGTCTAGATCCAATGATTCGTATCAAGATTTTGTATATAGTGGTTCATACTCTGGTCGGATTCAAGCGCAAGGTTCAGAGTTATCTGACAGTTATTCGTACTTGTCTCAATACCCTGGAGATCTTTCAGCGAATATTGATGAAGATCTCACACTTGAATTCCAGTGGTATACAGCTTCTATTCCTGATATTTTAGTAGGAGGTGTCTGTTACTTCGCAGTCCAATTCTATAACGGAACTACTTACAATCTTAATTATTATTTAGCAGCAGGTAATTCCTATGGCTCAAATTCATCGACCACAACGAGGTATCTACTGAATGACTCCCTGTTACAATGGAATCAATTCAGTCAAAATCTCTTGGATGATTTTAACGCGAGACCTGGATGGGTTGCCTCTAGCAATCTCTATGTTACTCAATTGCAGTTTCAAATATATTCCCAGACAAACTCACCAGGAATTACGGAGGCTATTATTGATGATATATCCCTAACTAATAACACTGCATATGATTATCTACAATCAAGAAATGGGAACTTTGAAGATGGTGATGGTGGATATTGGGGCTGGAGCGGTCAGAGCGATGAAGGCTATATTTCCCTTTCGAGTGATTGCATCCATAATGCGAAGGCTCTCAATCTTACTGCTTCTTCTACAGTAGATTGGTCGTATAGTAATGCATGGATTCGGCAGGAGTTGGGTAATCCAGTGGGAATAACGCCGTACGCCCCGGATATCTTGCTTCTTGATTTTGACTGGAAATATCAGGACACCTATAATGGACAGAGTCAGTCCAGCTATATATCAATCTACTTTAGCAATGACACTTATTATTCTTCGATGACCTATTACTTAGGTAACAATATGAATCAGAGTGTAGGAGGTAATTCTACAGGACCAACCTATTCATATTACTATGTAAAAGCTCCTGGGTTTGGTTCTAGAGGAGAATGGAATCACTTCCACTTGGATCTGTATGATCTTGCAAGTGATCTTGGTTTGGTAGATATAGGTGTGTATAGTTATGAGCTCTATTCTACTACAAATGGATATTCAAATGCGACAGCTGAAATTCTAATTGATTCTCTTCGTGTCATATCCTATCCAACTGGCGATCCAGGATTTGAAATGGAATCAGATGGAAGGTCAACACCATATGAAATTCCAGGATGGGGCAATTTTGGTGCTCAGTCTGCTTTCAATCATACACATGATTCCCACAGCGGCA
>JAEORG010000356.1 GCA_016841005.1 Candidatus Thorarchaeota archaeon
CGAGCTATATCACATTTTCTTCTCAAATCCGGGATTAATGCATTTGGATAATCAAATGCTACAAGAGACTCGAGAAGCTCTTCCATAATTGATAGTAGATTCTCAGCTTCCTTAGTCAATTCATTACGAATCGCATCAAGTGCAGCTCTTCTCAATTCACCAATAGTATCAGCAAGTCCAGTCATAAGAGGGCGTGAAGGTATATCATACTCCTCCGCAGGTTCGATTTTACCGTTTTGGAGGATCGACAGTAGATAACTCGCCTCTGCTAGTTCTTGATATGCAGTGTCAAACAATCTCGCTCCAGATAGAAATTCACTTGTTTCAAGTTCTGATTCACCTTGAGCAATCAGATTGTAAGCTTCAACTATCAACTTTCTTGCTTCGATGAAGTCCTTTCGATGTGTTCTCTTAATTGATTCACTACATTTTCTGACTGCTTCTCTTGCAATAGGTAACACACTCTCTCGAATCTTATCATCTGAGTCTATCTCATTACGAAATCTCTCAAGTAAATCATTTAGATCCATTGAAATCTCCATCCTTTACATTATCTTTCTGTTTATGTTCTTACTGCGAGACAATAGAACAACTCTACTGCTTGTTTGCTCATCGTCAACAATATACCCGGTCAGATGTGAAAGATTCTTGGCAAATGCCATTATCTCTCTATGTGATGGTGCATTAGATCGGGTCAGTCTATTCCTGCTTGATCCTATATGCATGTATCCCTTTACCTCTACAAAATCAGCCTCACTCTTTTCTATAAGCTTTGCATAATCTCTTGGATTTTCCATATTCACTCCTGCCACCATCGTAAGACGAATCACTCTTCTTCCAGAGAGCGAAGGTAGAATCTCTAGTGTGTGATTGAGATTCTCCCATCCATTCTTTTCATTTGGTCTACACAACCTGTTATATGTTTCATAATCTGGTGCAGGCAATGTGACATAGAGCTGAGTGGGCATAGTCAATTTCTCAATTGTACCTGGTCTTGTACCGTTTGACACAACGAACGATGTCATGTTTCTTCTACGAATCTCTTCGATAAATTCGCTGAGCAAGGGATATAGAGTGGGTTCTCCAGCAAGAGATATCGCTACATGTTTTGGACTTCTTGCTTCTTCATACTTCTTGACATTGACATTCTGATTGATTTCCGGATTATACCCGCCGAGAGACCTTATGTTAGCGCTTAGCACGCCTTCCAACAAGTCTTCCACTGATTCAAGAGAGTCACTTTGAACACTTGTTTGATTCCATGTAAAATCCACGTCTCTTGGAGTAATTCTCCAACAAAACTCACACGAGTGAGTACATTTGTCTACAACGGGTGTCATCTGTAAACATCTATGGGACTCAATTCCATAGAACCTCTGCTTGTAACATTCCTCATCATACAATAGGCTCTTTTTCTGCCATTGACAAGCTTTGAATGCTCCTCTATTCCCTATAATATGGTATCCCTGATCTTGTAATTTTTCCTTTAGGGCAAGAGGTAAACTATCAGTCAATCCAACATCACGAAACGCTTTAGGTGCTATCTTATCAGGATTTGCTATTGTTCATATTTTCCAAGTTTTTTCCCAAAATCTCTTGATGATTCCAAGATCCAGTCAGATTACCCTTACGAGCCATTTCTCCCAAAATCTGTCTTGTTTCTCGGGTGAGATTTCCCACTGGCATATTCTCAAACTCGCTTCCTGGAAGAGGCATGAATACGTGTGCATGTATCTTTGCATCCGTATCTAAAATAAGCTGACAAATTTCCAGACTTGCTTTGATATCCTCATCGTTTTCTCCTGGTAATCCAAATATCATATCGACATGAGGTACAAATCCTACATCAAGTGCAATATTGATTGCATTAACTCCCTCTTCAACTGTATGATGCCGATTTGCTAATTTCAGTATTCTATCACTGCCGGACTGTAGACCTATCTGTACTGTCTTGTTTGCTACATATTGTTTCATCATCTCAAGTACACTTCTTGTAACGAACTCGGGACGAACTTCGGAAGGAAATGCTCCAAAGAAGACCTCTTTTAATCCCTCAATTGATGTTGTTCTATCTAGAAGAGTTTGCAGCTTGTTCAGTTCTGTTTTCCTTCCTCTTCCGCCATAACAGAGGGCATTTGGTGAGAGAAACCAGGTACGTTCAAACCCTCTCTCATTGACTGCTCTTTTCAACCAGTAGGCTACTGATTCCACATCGCGATGCCTGACAATTCCTCCTGTAAGATATGGAGTTGAGCAGAATTTACACTTGAAAGGGCAGCCTCGTGTAACTTCGATAGGTCCAACGATGTTCAAACCGACTGCGAAGGGCGGAAAATCATTCAAATTCACTCTACCTAATGAACTGGGTATTGGAATCTCTTTGCAGTTTCTCGATACAATACCATCAATATCGTTGGGATCTTCAGAATCAATAATCCGTTTCAAAAAATCCGGGAAGACTTTCTCACCCTCTCCAATCGCAACATAATCAAACCCAATTTCGAGTAATTCTATTGGTCGTGCAGTCGCGTGAGCTCCCCCACCAATGATTGTTACATTATTGCCAAGGTGTCTACGAATTTCTTTGATCTCATTATAGATTGTTTCTCTCTGAGTACTCATCACTGAATATGCAAGAATAACATTACTCTGCTTCGAGATTTCTTCTATTCTTCGAACTGAGAACTCAATGGGTGCTTTAACTTCCAGCTCAGCAAGTCTTGGATCAACTTCAACAGCACCAATCAATGCTGCAACACTATATTTAGAGCTATTATGAGTTCTAAAGACCAGAGTATGCGAACACAAGTTCATTCACACACTATTATTCAACTACTCTCTCACTAACACCTGCATTGGTGACACTCATAACATGTATCCTGCCACCAGATTGAACATCTCGTGATATACCTACTTTGACAGCTCGAATTGCAATTTCTTCAGCTTGTTTGACAGTTAGGTTTTCATTGTATTCGTTCTCTAACACACCAAAAGCTGTTCGTGTTCCAGTGCCAGTAGCTGTGAAATCATCCGGGATTAATGAACCTCCCATATCAAGAGTATAGAGTGATGGTCCCTCCTCATCACTACCCACGATGATTGTCTGTACATATAGAGGTGCAAGTCTTCTTGAGTAGAGTGTATTAGATATCATCTTCGAGAGGGCTCTTACAGATATGTTCTTCTTTTGGTTCAATTCATACAGTTTGATTTGTGCTTTTAATCGGTTCACAAGCATCTGATAGTCTGATGTGAGCCCAGCGGAAGCCAATACGATGTTATCGGTGAGCTTGAAAGCTTTAACCCCTGTATCACTGAGGACCATAGTCCCCCAGCTAATCAGTGAATCAGTAGCAACTACAGCACCATCTGTGCATTTTATACCAACAACTGTGGCTCCGGTAGGAAGTGACATTATACTCTAAAACCTCCGATGACTAATGAAAGTCAATTATGGTCTGTTCCGCTCGTTTTTTAACGTTTTTGAAGTGTTCATAGATGATACAATTAGAAAGATGTGATTATGTATGCGCAATCTTAACCCATTTTCAAATATACCCACCATACTTACTGCAGAGGAGATAATCGAATTTGCGCACAACAAGTCACTCAAGATCAGTATGAAGAGCTCACTAAGACTTAGTCGAGTTGAACGAACGAAGATCCGAGAGATAACCAGACTACAAGAATTCGTAAAACATGTGAAAATCAAACTCAGGATTGCAGTAGAAGATTTTCCATCTTTAGATAGGCTTCATCCATTCTATCTGGAACTAACTGAAGTACTGGTTGGTCTTGATAAATTAAAACAATCCTTAGGCGCTATCTACAATTGCATTCCACCTATTGATGAAATTGCAAATAATCATCTGGAAGCAATGAAACTCAGTGACGACCCAAAACAGATCAAACGTACTCGTAGTGCTGCTAAAGGTAGAATTGCATCTATTCTCCGAAACACATCTGAGAATATCGATTTTGTAATTGAAGCGAAATTGAAGATGTCCCAACTTCCAGGAATCATTCCAGATTCACCAACTATAGTATGCGCTGGATTTCCCAATGTCGGAAAATCCACTCTTGTTCGCGCAGTTTCAACCGCTGAGCCAGAGATTGCATATTATCCATTCACAACCAAGAAAGTAATTGTCGGTCATCTAAAGGTTAGAGATCAAAACGTACAGATTGTTGATACACCAGGGTTGCTTGATCGCCCAATGGCTAAAAGGAATCAAATCGAGCTTGAAGCTATTGCCGCGCTCAAGTATCTTGCTCATGTGATTATTTTCATGATTGATCCATCTGAAGCATGTGGTTGGCCTTTGTATGAGCAAATTGGATTGTATGAGGAAATCAGAAGGATGTTCCCACTAGTACCAATGCCAGTGGTCTTCAATAAGATTGACATCACACCTCCTGAAAAGCTGGAGGAAGCAAGACAAAAGATACCTGACGCATTTGAAATTATTGCGCTGGAAGGTAAGGGCGTAGATGAACTCATGCAATCTGCAGTTGAAGAGGTCGATTTGAAACCCTCTCAGGAATCCATTGATGAGTATCTTGCATCTCTAGCTCGTCGAAAGTCCGATTCCTTTGACTGATACAATCCCGGGAGACCCTAGTTGTCCCTTCAGCTGGGTTTCTACTCCAAGTATCTGTTCAATAACCCAGAGATTCGTGATGAGATGAGATGTGATTTTTGTTACACCAATTGAACTTTCACCTTTTGCCAATGATAGAAATGGTACAAGCATATCACATAGGTGAGAATCAATCGGATGCTTGCCAGATAGCTCGTTCTTCAATTGTTGTGCAGCTTCTTGACCTACAACCTCTGCAGGTTTTCCACGTTCACCCAATGAATCTGCTCCAATTCGAAATCCTTTATCTGATTCTGCCCAGAGTACTATACCACTCCCTGCACCAAGATGTGGGTCATCACTCTTTGAGTATGATTCTTCAATTATATCAATATCATCTGTAATCTTCGATAATTTTTCTTTTGCAGATTTTGCTTGCCTTGATGCAACATGAGATGGAAGCCTAACACAGTGCGATATTCCTTGTATCCTTTTCAGATTTCCAAATTGTGATGCATGGATGGGATTGATTTTATCCACATTTTCTATCTTGCACTCAACTAATCCTCCACCCTTCGGATAGTGCCCTCGTTTAATCTGGTTTATTTCTATTACAAGCCCCAACTTTTCCAATGTATGAACAAGAACTTCTCTCATATAATCAATAGGTGGGCTCCATGACACATCGGTTCCTCCCGTTATCTTCAATTTAATGGGGCTCGGTGCAAGTACAGCTGCTGGTAATATGGCTTGGAGTACAAGTGATATTGCACCTGCTGTTCCAATATCATAATTA
>JAEORG010000357.1 GCA_016841005.1 Candidatus Thorarchaeota archaeon
ATAAACCTAGAAATGGTGCAACCACTTACGATACTATCAATTCGAGGCCATCTATATGGAATCTCTTGAGGCTGATGCAATTCGCAATTACCTTAGAGAGAAAAGGCTCAAGACTCTGAATAATCTCATGATTCTCAACGGGAAATACAATACATATCTCAATGAATTAAAAGACAAGAGAGGGGAGCTTGCAGAAAGGAGAAGAACGGGGGAAATTGGGCTCAAGGAGTTTTGGAATATGCGAGTTGATCTTGAAGAAAGAATTCAGGATATTGAGGAAAAAAGGGATGAGGTTGTCAAAAAAATAGTAGCTATCTTTCCGAAGACAAAAGTATAGCACAAATCACTCAATTCTTTCAAGTGATTCCTTGGACTCAGGTTTTCCTAGCCATGACCGCATAAGAATGACTACCAAGAATGCGCCACCTATACAAAAGCCAACAAAGAAAGTGGGATAGGACTCTATCCATGAGCGGATATTACGATATACAGGATGTTGGACTTGATATGAAATATAGACATATTGTGTCAAATTATTTTGATTGACTGCAACCATAATCATTCTAGCATCAGAATCAGATGTGTATTGAAAAGTATCTATCAACCCGTATCCACTGTAAACCGCGTCTTCTGGATTAAATCTTAGAGGATAATCATAATCGACATCATAGAAGATGTAGGTTATAACGGGAGCTACATCAGCAGTGATATTTCCTACAAGTGTATCATCAACCAGCAAATCAACATATTGCGCGGCTGCGCCAAAAGGATCTATTCGAATAGTAGCAGTTGCTTGATCTTGTTCAATTCGATTTACTGGTAAAGGGTAAGATAGAAGAATCAGAAAAATCACCAGTAAACTATGTTTCCGCAATACAATGAACCCTCATGTTTTGAAATTCAATCATAGTAATTTAACTTATGATTTCGAGAATCATTTTGGATATCTCAATACCACTAATCGTTGAAGAAATTCCTTCCTTTCTTTGTTCTCAAAAAGGCAAATGGTACAATCAAAAGCAGTGCAAAGAATAATGGAGTAATGATTGTATCGAAAACTCCGGAAACGTCGTTTGTATTGGATAAGGAACAAGAGTATCGAATCGTGACTCCTTGGGATAAATTGTTGTCGTTAGTAACGCTTATTCTCCATCTTGTATCTTTATCAGAGATGAACGAAAATGAGAGATAATGCCCAGATTCAGATACTATCGCATCTTGAGGGTTCCAAGTTATGTATTCCATAATTTGGAGGCTGACTGCTAACATGTCTGCTTCAATTTCTCCAAATACTCGATCTCCCTGATTTGCATCTACAATTTGGTATTCTGTGTTATGTGCTGGGATTTGTGTATAATAACTGGTATCCCAATCAGACTGACATGGATGTATAGCGGAAGATGTTGTCACCAATAAAAACGCGATAACCAATCCAACAAACTGCTCCATGACGAATCTCCCAATTCAAAATCAATAGGGAGAATATATGGATTCTTCTTCTAGCAAATCCTTAGAATTTTTGAGGCGTTATAGATGAAGTGGTGCAGAGGGCGAGATTTGAACTCGCGATTTGGGCAGGAACTGGTAATCAATTCCTGTACCCCTACGGGACAGGGATCTGAACCCTGCGCCTTTAACCAAGCTTGGCAACCTCTGCATTAGGGTGCCTCTCCAAGAGAATTGGATGATAAGGATTTCTATGAATTATACCACAATATTGTGTTGTAGGTTATTCCAGTGGGCTTACTTTGTAAGAATTGATCTTTTGTCTTAATTGACTCCAGTCCCCAATATTGTCTGTAACAACTTTCGTTCTAATAGCCTCACTTGTTGGTCCGTCAAACACTATCCTTCCATCCTGAATAACAGCCACTGAGTCAGACCAATTTTCGATGAAAAAGCTGTTATGAGTCGTGAACAGAATTGTTACTCCATCTTGACGTAGTCGTTGAATGATTTCTATCATTTTTGACACCATTTTGAAATCAAGGCCGCTAAAAGGTTCATCAAGAACTAGAATGCTGGGACGCATCGCTATTATCCCTGCTAATGCGACGCGTTTCGCTTGACCATGGCTCAATTGATTGATGGGTCTATTGAGGAAGGAAGACATATCAACTCGTTCAAGTGCCCACTCGACTCTTTCAGCAACCTCCTCGTCTGAGAGACCCAAATTACGAGGACCAAATGCCACGTCATCCCAGACAGTAGGAGCAAACAGTTGATCATCTGGATTTTGAAATAAGAATCCCACGTCTTGTCGAACTTCCCAGAGGTTGTGCTTTGTCAATCTTTTGTCAAATACGTAAATCTCACCAGACTCAGGTTCGAGAAGCCCTAATAGGAGCTTAAACAGTGTAGTCTTTCCAGAGCCATTTAGCCCAATGACTGCTTTTTGTTCTCCAACATGAAGCTGGAGGTTAATATCCTCCATCTTGAAATCGTCATAGCTAAAGAATACATGATTAATATCTATTGCACATGTCATATCAATAAGACCTCCAAAAGAATTGATAATATGAATGGCGAACTCAGAATAATAAGTAGCAGAAGTAATGGGAGAAATACATCCGCACGCTTGAAACCTGCACCTGAAACAAAGTTTCCCTTTCCAAATCCTCGTAATGTCATTGCATCGTAAGCAGTAACGCTGCGCTCAAACGAACGATTAATCGTAGCTCCTACTAAATACCCCAAAGATTTGATTCGATCGAACCGTTCGCCTTTGCTAAACCCTCTGAGCATTTGTGCATCCTGCATTCTTGAACGCTCTTCCATGAAGAGGGGAATATATCGAAACATGATCAATAAGGATCCTAGAATAGATGCAGGAATTCTTAGTGAACGTAATGCTCCTATGAAGTCACTGAGAGTCATATGAGATAGCGTTGTAAGGAATGTTAGAAGAATTGCAAACATCCTTGATCCCAACAATAATCCAAGATATACTCCTTCAAGGTATGCATTGATTGGACCCCAAGGAAGATAGATTGTTAGGATTACGGTACTACCATAGAGAAATGGTTCAAAGATTATCCAGAAAAGAATAAGGACTTCAAATTTCGCAGCAAGAGAAATCACATGACGCCATCTCGTGCCAGAGATCCAACCTCCAATTAACACCAAGACAGTTATTGTTAGAACAGTCGACAAGGTAGTTTGTATGGAGATTACTACTGCAAGTGCTATTGCTGATAGAATCATCCCTGTAGATGAAAACATCCTTCCTCTACTTTTTCCTTCATCAAAAGGTAAGAGGAATTTGTCTGTGTGGTGATGTGTATCAGATCGATTAGTAGCTCGTCTAAACAATATCCACCCAAGTCCTAGAACAGCAATAATGCCTATGACTCCTGTTAGAACATCAGTGAACGGTCCCATAGTCAGAAATGTCCATATTCCTTCGAACCCGTGTTCAGGCTCTGCAACACCAGCAAATACGAATAGTGCCCACTCAAATCCATCTGGATTCTCTGAGGCAAGTCCACTAATTATCAAGAAAGAAATTATCAGTAAAGAAGCGACTATGATTGGAGCAGATTTTCGAATTATGTTAGATTCATCCTTATCTTCTTCTATCACTTGATCTGTTGGCTTGGTTATGCTCTGCTGATTGGATTCTTCATTAACATCTTGTTCTAAGAAGGATACAAGAGAAGGATTTGATTTTACGAAATAGAGAAGTATTACACCTGTGAGAATAGCTTCTCCAAACGCAATTATCACATGGACCCCGGTGATAGCCAATAATCCTCCAATTCCAAAACCTGCAACTGAAAGTAATTCCAATCCGAGCGAGAATGCGGCTGCAATTGTTACTACGAATGCAGCACTGCTTGCAGAGATGACTGTTGCCTTCTCTTTGCTTATTGCTTTTCGTAATATTTTGAATAGCGACAGTGCAAGTCCATAGCCCAGAAGAACTGAAAAAACACCCATGTTAAACAGATTCACGCCATAAGTTAGTAGTCCTCCATCCCCATAAAGGGCTTGAACGAATAGAACTAGTGCCATGATCATTATCGCTACCCAAGGTCCAACCATCACTGCCAGTAGCGTTGCTCCAACTAGATGACCACTAGAAAAAGGTGGTACTGGAAAATTGACAAATTGTGCTGCGAAAATAACTGCTGCAAGTACTCCCATATAGGGTACTAATTTTTCGTTGAACCGTGCTTTTACCTTCCCGTATGAAATAAACATGGTAGTTACACTAACTGCAAGTAGGAGCATTTGCAACCATAGAGGAATTATTCCATCAGGAACATGCACTACAGACGAACCTTCCTTCACAATATTACGAAGTAATAGCTATATACGTGTTACTTCTGATGAAAACGTGTTACTTATCAGGATCATTCGTGTTACTTATTGTATGGTGCTGAAAAATTATGGAACTGAAAAGATTCGGAGTATCAATACCAAGTAACTTACTTGAACAGTTTGATGAACTTGTTGAGCGACAGGGATATGTAGGTCGCTCGGAAGCTATTCGTGACGCTATGCGTCTTTACATCGCAAAACATCAATGGAATTTGGAAGAGGCATCAGGATTTGCAAGTCTGAATATTGTCTTTGAACACAAACCGCGTTTGATGACTGCATTACTGAAAATCCAGCACGATTCGAAAGCACAGGTCCTCTCAACACTTCATACGCATATTACAGCAACACATTGTTTTGAAACTTTGACGATCAAAGGCACTGCAAGAGAGATTCAGAAACTTGCAGATAAAATTGGAGGCTTGAAAGGAATCGAGTTTATTGAACTCTTCACATTTGCTTTATCTGAAACTGCTTCAAACAATCAAGGTCATGTGCACTAATGCCTTCGAATTTTCAAAATGTATATGGATGCAAATACAAGAACAATTACAGAAGCAATGCCTGCAATTACATATGGAGTGTAATCATTACAACTTTGGCAAGGTATGTCTTCGAATTGGTAGCTAATCATATCTCCATTCGTATCTACCAGAAGAGTCCATCTTTCGGTTTCGCCAACAAGATAGAATTTGAATCTCCATACTGCATCATCAGGCAAACCAACAATAGCTCCGGGTATGAGGATGAGTTCTTCGCATAAGCCCCAATAATGTCCATCATCAGCAAAGAAATCCGTTGCAGTACGAACAGCATGTGTGAAGTTAGAAGAATATGATGATCTCAATTCACGTATCCACTCAAGATCTCCATTATCTGGATTTAGTGCTACGATGCTCTGGTAAAATCCTGTTTCGTTAACAGAAACCAGAGCATAACTAGAGATATCATCATCAACCCAAAAGTTGGAATCGTATCCTCCTATGGATTCCCAGAACAAGGTATTATTGTCAGTCAGCATGTCAACTAGTCGTGAATCAGTTCTAAAAACCTCAAAGTTAGAGGAGAGGACACTTACATCCTCAGGAGTGAATCTAATCTCCCTGAAATCAATGGTCACTACAGGAGTATCCTGCGCCTTTACAGGTGCTACTATCAAAAGTAACACTACTGTAAGAATCAATAGATATCCCTGTCGCATGGTTGACCACACAAAAAGGAACAAGTTCAATGAATAAAATACTGTTGTACGAGGTATAAATCACTAAGAACTAAAGATCAATGACCTTTGGAAGTACTTTTGCCTGAGCGATGGCACCATCGGGTTCTATCCATGATCGGCTATATTTTTTCCCACTAGCTTCAACGGCGATTTTTAGTTTTGATTCCAGTTTCTCAACGGTTGTGTTGGCTATTTTGCTTAGAGTGTCATAACCAGCAGATGATAATGCCATGACTGTCTTTCCTCTAATCCATGGTAACCTAGAGATATCAGCTCGATGTAGCAACATAAGAATGAAATCACGTGGGACTTCTGTCAGAACTGCCATTGTTTCTCGACCCATTTCTGTTCTGCATTCTTCAATCATGTCCAAATTCGCTCGAATTCCTCTAGGGCGTAGTTTAGAGAGGTGTTCAAGTTGATTCGTATCCTCAGCATCGATAAAATCGCGAATAGGGCGGGAAAATGGAAATATCCATCGAAGAATACAATTGAGTAAGACAATCAAATCCTCGAAAGCAATACTAGAATATTGAAGAAAACTAACACATTCATCAGGATCACTAATTGTAGTAATCAATTCAGAAATATCTCGAATTCCAAATATCTCAATTTGTCTCAATGTATTTAGATTTCGTTTGCTATAGTCATCATACTTCTTTTTGTCACTATAATTCAGTAATGATGCAGTATATTTACCAACCTTCTTTAATTTGTGATTGTAATGTTTCTGAACAAATTCATAATTCAAAACATTCTGAATCTTAGTAATTAACTCATCATAATTCCATAGGGTCAATTCTTTAACCCTGCTCCAATCGACCCCCATAGTATATGCGATTGCATATCTTTCTAATGAGTCTATTTCCCAAGGCTCTAAAGGGCTGTTAGACCTTAATTATTATTAACTGTTGTACACGAAATGACCACGATTTGATATGTATGTGGGAAATAAAACACGGCTCAGAAGACTTGAGTTAGATGATGTTGAAGCAATATTGAAAACTTGGAATAGCTATGAACTTAGACAATACCTTGCAACCCCCCTACCTTCAACACGAGAAGATTTGACAAATTTCATAAATTCCGTAAATGAGGCGTTCTCCAAGAAAAATAAATTCACATTTGGTATCGAATCAATTGAAACGGAAAGCCTCGTAGGTATCATCGATTTGGCAAATATTAGTTGGATAAGTGGAAATGCAGAAATTTCCGTATTTGCAATAATGGATCAAGAAGACAGAGGAAAAGGATTTGCATTTGATTCAATGCTTCTTCTGTTAGATGTTGCCTTTAATGTGTTAAATCTACACAATGTGTATCTCTGGGTTGTTGAATTCAACAGAAGAGCTATAGAATTCTATACAAAGGTAGGATTTACAAAAAGAGGCAATCTTCGAGAGTTAGCATATCGAAACGGAAGAAGATATGATGTCGTCATAATGGATATTCTGAAACCAGAATTCGTAGAGAAATATGGAGTTCTGCCTAAGAAAGGAACAACCTAGATAACGAACCGAATTTTCGACACAATCTGCGTAGAAAGAATAGCTATTAGTATATCGAGAAACAGGTTATTCGAATTGATATGGAGATTGAGTCATCAAAAGATCCACAATTAAGACGCCCGAGGTGGATATATTGGAGAATGATGGTAACGGTGTTACTCTCTGCAATTACTGCATATCTCTTATCGGTCTTTGGCTATCTCCCAGTTAATCCGTTCTATGCGACTGTTATGGGTAGCTTTGTTGGTTTCATCTTTGTTCTTTACGAGTCATTTTACAGCAGACACATTGCCAAACGGTGGATCAAAGCGAACAAACCCAAAGAAGGGGCAGAGCTAAAATGATCCCAAAGAGCATCGTAACAAATCTTCTATTCATGAATTAGAGCTCTCAGATTTCTTGTAAATATTGGAATCTCTTCAAGCGAAGAAGTTGGGGAGAATTCGTTTAATTTCTGACTTAGCATTTGCATCATATCTTCGTCGACAGTTCCTTCGAGTATCGAATCAGTTTCATATTGAGATATCTCCTGAAGATATACAGGCTTAGTCATAGATTCTCTGTTTCCAGGACAATGTGCCTGACATCTCATACATCCCATCAATGCATTGTGGATATCTTTTGACATCCAGTCAGGAAAATCTCCGAGAATTTCATTGTAAAGCGTGACACATCTTCCTGCATCAATAACGAAGGTGTCTTTTCGGATGGCACCAGTCGGACAACCATTCAGGCATACTTTGCATGTTTTGCAGTGTTCCATCATTTTTACTTCAGTCCAAGAATTCTCTTTAAATTCATAATCCGTGAAGTAAGCATAGAGAGTATGAAAACTACCCATCCATCCAACGTATGTGATGTTGTTTCGCCCGTATTCTGCAAGGCCGCTCTGAACTGCGAGGCGTTTCAATAATAACTGTCTATTGGCATTCTCGATTCGATAACCTGTATCTTTGATGATTTTCTGCTGAATTGTATCTTGAAGAATCTCTTCAGTGATGAAATCGGAGTAGTATTGGGGTGGAATCAAAACCTGTTTCTTTCCACCGTTGAATTGGAAATCTACAAGAGCCAATGGTGTGAAGACAGCCAAGATGATTACCGACTTAGCATCAGGAAAAGAATCTGGAAGATCATATTTCTTGTTTTCAATATAGCTTCTGAATGTTGCATTTTCACTCAAATCAGGTCCGGTCAGGATTACTTCGGCTTCTCGCCGAATATCTGCTAGTCTGTCAACTGAAACAGTTCGATATTCAAAGGCAGTGTCAGGTAACAAATTCCCATCAAGTGTATGGATGATTGTTGGCGACATCGCTCTTCCAACACAGATTGTTTCCTTTTGAAGAGCTGTTTTAGCGTAATTTTAGTAACACTAAGTAAAATGCTTAAAGCAGTGATTCGGCGTTATGAGTGAATTCACATGCTATACGAAACTGTAGAAGACCAACCTAGAATTGCCTCTAAAGACTATGCGACAATCTATAATGAGCCTCTGATTCCAGATGAGAATAATGATTGGTTAGGAATGGTGTTCAGAGGATCGGGAGTTTCTATTGATGATCACCCTTTGAAGGACAGAATCAACATGCGAGGATGTGGAGGCTGTTCAAGTAATAACGTGAAGGTGATTTATGCACAATGGTCTGTGAGTCCGCATAGCGGAGATTCTTATTGGGATTATGAAATCGTTTGTGAAGATTGTGGCAAGTTCACTGCAAGGTCCTTCAATGAGAACGACTAGTTGAGCTGTATTGAAACAACTTCGAAGCTGGTCTAAAACTGTGCTCGAATAATGTCGACGAGGGATTTACTCTCTTCATCAAGTGGTACTAATTCTATTTCTTCCAATTTGCATGTGCCTAGACCTAGATTCATTGCATGGGCTAACTGCGCTTGTTCTGAGATTGGACCATTCATAACTGCATCAGTTGTTCCATAATGTCTGAGAATTGCAACTCCTACTGCGTCAAGCGCAACTCTATCAGGGCTGAGTAAAATAACATTGGGAGACACTTCTTCTCCTGATGCAGGCCCTCCCTTTACAAATGCCTTAGTGGCATCCATCAAGACAAAGGCAGGATCATACGCAGTATTGATTTCTGCAATCATATGACGTTGATACGGTGACGAGTGAAGCTCTTTCATGTAATTGTAATTATCGTCTGGATCGAACTTTGCTACCATACCTACTGAGTTCTTTAATGAAAGAGTGAAATGACCTCCATATTGATGCGTCTTTAAACAGCAGGTTTGCACAATTATATCTGCATCTCTGAAGAGATTGGCATAGAGAAACCCTCTCGACCAATGACTATTCTTGGGAGTGAGGAGTGTATAGTCATCCATTGTTAAATCATCAAGAACTGAAAGCTTTACTGCCTTGTCTGCACACATAGATGTTATTCCCAAGTCATCAAGTACTTTCTTTGTATTACCCATTCCACTTCTTGCGCCTACATGAATCTCGGATGCTCCGGCTTGTTTGATTGTGTCAACAAGTTGTGCAAATGTATCAGGATGGGTTGATGCAGGGAACGGATCTGCGCTGTTGAAATTCGCTTTTATTGCGATCCGCTGTCCAGAGAGAACTTCGAGATTAAGTTTACCAAGTAAGGATTGGATTGCGGCCTTTCTATTCATGCCTGATGCAAGGTAGATTTTAGTCATGCTATCAAATCCAATTATGACGCTATCGTTGGATGTGTATTAAGTACACAAAAGACTTCGTAATGCTCCGAAATTATTATTACAAAAGATAATCAAATAAGAAGAATTCAGTGGGTGAATATGTTTGGTGACCTTCACGCTTTATGATGAAGAAGCCCATATGGAGGAGTTTATTCAACTCAATATGGACTATGTGGGTTGGATTGTAAATCAGGTTCTTGAGCGATATGGGATCGATTTTGAAGATACAATGGGTATGACTGTTGAGGAATACTGTCGTTCCAAGTGTGATGAATTCTCTTCAATCTCTGAAAATGATGGAGCATTGTTGATTGTTGAAGAGGAGGGTACTGTCATAGGTATGGGAGCGCTCACACGCTATGATGAGAATGTCGGTGAGATCCAACGCATGTACCTAAAACCAGAATTTAGAGGGAGAGGTCATGGTAAGAAGCTTCTTGAAAAACTTGTAAATCTGGCGAGAGAAACTGGTTATACAGCATTACGTTTGGATACAGGCGGTTTCATGGATGCAGCGCAGTATGTCTATGAAAAAGTCGGATTCAAGAAAATACCTGAATACACCAAGTCAGAAGTGCCAATACCCTTGAGACACCACTGGTTGTATATGGAATTGAAATTATGAGTTGCAGTAATGCCCATAATACGGGTATTCCTAGCATCACAAGAGTCGTTTCAATGATTAAGATCGGGTCAATTTCATCAGTACATTGATTAACAAGATGCCCGAATAAAATTGGGTGTTCTCGTGAGTAAGACGGAGTCGTTTTTCGGATTCACAGAATCAAATGAGAGATTGCTTCGTCTTGCCAAAATCATGATGGCAATGGTACCGTTACTAGTCGGTATCTTTGGTTTGGTTTCCACATACCATATCATCTTCATAGCAGAAGCTCTAGGAGGTGGTCCCGGACGTTATATTCAGGGCCTTACGCTGCTTAGTGCTTTGTTGGTAGTGCAACTCATAGTACAAACTGCGTTGGATTATCCTACAGGTTCACTTGGGGACCATATTGGTCAACGATGGGTCATCTCATCAGCCTACATCTGTTATGGCATTTCATTTTTCCTCACATCAATCATAACCCCCGAATCACCATTCATCATATTCATTCTAATCTTCGCACTCTACGCAATAGGAGGGTCTCAAGAGAGCGGTGCTTGGGCAGCTTGGTTCGATAACAATTTTCGAGTTGCAATGCCTGGAGATGAAGATAGAAAGCAATACGGAGTCTTCCAAGGCAGATTGGGTATGCTCGTAACTATAAGTTCCATTATTGCGATTGTTCCAGGCAGTATTCTAGCAGCATTCTTTGGAAGACCTTGGGTCTTCCAGATTGTAGCAGCTGTATCTTTCTTCATTGCAATTCTAGTATTGTATTTTGTCCAAGACTTCGAAGAGGTAAAAGAGAGTCGTGAGGCACGTCCTTCATTCAGAGCATACGTAGGGATTCTGAAGTCCGGAGTCACATTCCTTGCATCCCAAGATCTTGTCAAATGGCTCATTATTGGCGATATGTTGCTACTGAGCACCATGATTGTTTGGAGTAATTTCATTATCTTTCCGTTGTTCTTCGCCTACCTGTTGACAGATGTTGCGGTAGCAAGTTTTAGGACTATCCTAAGAATACCAGGAATATTCACCGAAGAGAGATCTGGTATTTGGTCTCAACGTTTTGAGCCCAGAAAATGGATTCCTAGATTTCGTTTGATTCAGACCTGTGGATTTGTGTTCTATCTGATGTTTGCAGGTCTTGTTTTCTTATTCCCGCCTCTAACAGGAGGAACGATTGTTGACTTCTATTTTCCGAATACAGATATCATTCTTTTAGCAGCTCCTATCAAATCACTGATTCCTGTAGCAATCATGTTAGTGCTGTTCGTTGTTGGTGGATTGCTATACGCTTTTGCTTCAATCTTGACTCAGAGGGTAATACTTGATCAAATACCAAATGAGATACGGAATAGTATCTACTCGCTAATACCGACAGTTGCCATGCTCTTCGCAATTCCTCAGATTCTCATTGTTGGGCCAACCATCCAATCTATTGGTTTTATTCCTGCATTGTTGTTCATTGCGCTCGTTTCGCTGGTTGGCACGTATATGATTCGCAAGGCGCTCTCTTATCCTACTCCAATCCTCGATGAAAAGCCGCATGACTCCAAATCACAAAGTTTGGTGGAAGAAATTGCATTTGAAGACGAAGACCGTCTAGAGATAGTTGACGAAACAGAGTTAGAACCTATGTAACGTAAATATCTATTATTTCGAATCCTTCATATAATGCTGGACAAAATGTATTCCGAAGCATTTGCTTCAATTAAGAACCTGCATAACAATCGGACTGGACCTGAGAGAGATGACGATTGAGAACGAACTAGAGGAGGTCACTGAAAGACTTCGACGTAATGAGTTTGAAACTCAGAAACTCCTAGAAGCCGCATCAGCAGTACTTCAATCCGAGAACTTCGAAGCAGCAGCAAGAGCTGTTTTTGATATAGCTAAAGAACTTACAGGCGCAACATCAGGGTATGTTGCCTTATTATCTGAGGATGGAAGTGAGAATGAGGTCCTTTTTCTAGATGCTGGAGGACTTCCATGTACGGTAGACGAAAATTTGCCTATGCCTATAAGAGGACTTAGAGCTGTCGCCTATAATGAGAAGATTCCTGCTCATGACAATGCATTCATGAGTTCTAAATGGGTTAGCTACATGCCAGATGGGCATGTTGTTCTCGACAACGTGATGTTCGGACCTCTCGTCATATCTGGCAAAGCTGAAGGAATAATTGGATTAGCAAACAAG
>JAEORG010000358.1 GCA_016841005.1 Candidatus Thorarchaeota archaeon
AAGGTACCTGTTTACGTCTATAGGTTTGCCTGGGGGAGTCCTGATGATAATGGAATGAGTGTCCTACCGAAAAACAAAGGTCAGGAACTTGGT
Organism: Candidatus Thorarchaeota archaeon; assembly: GCA_016841005.1. The sequence continues at coordinate 94 of JAEORG010000358.1, forward strand.
GCGCATCATGGCACAGAGATACCTTTCTTCTTAGGAACTGTTGGTTCTGAATTTGCTATTCTGATAGGGAGGACACACACGAAGGAGAACCAACTAGGTCGTGAAAAACTTACAGACCTATGTATGAACTATCTGGCAAATTTCGCAAGGACTGGTAATCCTAACAGTAGTGACTTGCCACATTGGCCCGTTTGGGACAACTCTGAGGGTAAAGATAGATCTATTGTACTTGATGCAGATTTCAACGATATAAGACTGTCATACTTGAAGGAAACACTCACTGTTCAAGATGTTTTAAATCTCATAAACTCTGAACTCGAAGAACCAGAACGAGGGAATGTATTGGCTATTCTTAACGATTTCATCCCAATTGAAAAACAAGTATGATTCTGCTATATAGTAAGTCAGTGAAACGAGCTAACAAAGATGTTTTAGTCGAGGAGGGGAACCAGCTACTCCCTTCCAAAAAATACACTTGTGAGGATTTATCAGAAGAAGGATATCTCTCTAAAACCACGAGAAAGAGAGAGAATAGAGCGCGCATTTATGAATGATACAAGTAGTAGCAGGAGAACTCTGACTACTAGACGGAAAAAAAATGAGTTTCTCAGATTCTTTGGCCCTGCCCTTGTTGTGAGCGTCGCGTATGTTGACCCAGGAAATTTTGGTACTGCTATCGCGGCGGGAGCAGAATATGACTATACTCTTCTGTGGGTTGTTTGGCTAGCCAGTATCATGGCGATGCTTTTACAGTATCTTTCTGGGAAGATTGGAATAGCTACAGGATTGAGCATGCCTGAATTGGTGCGGGAGAAGCTGAAATCGAGAAGAAAGATAATTGCGTATTGGCTATCGTCAGAGCTCTTTGCCATAGCTACAGACCTAGCTGAGTTTCTGGGTGTAGCTCTAGCTCTAAATCTTCTCTTAGGAATTCCACTATTACTAGCAGCTGCAATAGCATCAGTTGATATCATATTCATCTTCCTGCTTGCAGGTAAGAGATTCAGACGAATTGAGGTGCTTATCGGAATTCTTGTTTCCATCATAGGTTTCGGTTATGTGTATGAGTTATTCATTACAAACCCTGACTGGGGTTCGGTTGCATATCACAGCATGACACCTACACTCAGTCCGGGAACAATCCCTCTTGCTGTCGGGATAATTGGTGCTACAGTAATGCCTCATGCACTAGCTGTTCATTCGTGGCTTACCAAGAATAAGCTAACAACTGGTGATAATGAAGAGAAGCATAGACTTCTCAGGTACCATATGGTGGATAACATTGTGAGCCTATCTATTGCTGGTCTTGTGAATGCAGCGATTCTGATCATGGCTGCTGCTGCGTTCAGTGGTATGGGTGGGACAATCGGCACTGTAGAAGAGGCATACTATACTCTAACACCACTGTTTGGAGTGCTTGCTAGTGTAGTCTTTGGCATTACCTTGCTTGCCTCAGGAATATCATCTTCAACGACGGGAGTGCTTGCAGGTCAAGCCCTCGCAGAAGGGCTCTTAGGAACTAGTATCCACCCATGGATAAGAAGAATGATTGTACGTGGAATCAATGTAGTACCAACATTAGTTGCCATCTATTTGGGATTCAATGCACTAGATCTTCTGGTCTATAGCCAAATTATATTGAGCCTGTTAATACCACTTCCACTGATACCAATCCTCTATCTATCAAGCAAGAGAGATATCATGGGGCAGTTCGTAAACCACAAGGTGACAACAATTATTGCATTGACTTTTGCAATCATAATTCTTGCATTCAACGCATATTTTCTACTAGATGCAATTCTTATGCTCTAGAATCAAACAAAAATAAGACGAATGAGCTGAAGGCATTTTGCCTACAGCTCCTTCACATTGAGATTATTTCATTGACTTGACCCATTCGTAGACAGGTGCGCAGAGTTCCTTCATGCGTTCCTTCTCTTCGTTCATGGGACCCGGTTTCCAACCATCAGCAGGTTCGAAGTGCCAATCAGTCACAGTCCCCTGACGTTCATCTGCAGGTTTCCAGACGATTTTGACAGGCATACCAAACTCTGCATCCCATGGATCGATGTTCCTGAGTTCGTTGGCAATGGCAGTCTTACATCCATCAACAACCACGTACGCAAGAACGAATGGAAGTCGCTTCAGAGAGGACTTACCGCTCCATCCTGCTATCGTAAATGTGTGCACAATTCCAGTTTGGGCGAGCTCTATCCAATCGGTTTTCGCAATGTTGCAATCTAAATTCCAGCAGTTCACTCGTGGCGGAAAGAACTTGTCACCGCATGTAGGACACTTGGTTCCCATGAACTTACCATCAACGAACCCCTTACCTAGCTTGGAAACCTCCCCATATTTCCAGTAGTATAGCTGGTCATAGTGAAGGTACACCTTGAATTGTTCTTCCTCTGAGTCCCAGTCATACCCCATGAAACCAATACCAGTTTCCTTGACATCTCCTCTGAACTTGTCAGACTTCTTGTTGTCCCACTTCACTCGTAGTGGAATCTTGTGTAGTCGCTTATCTTCAACCATCTTTATGGCCTCCTCAGAATGAAGTTTGAGATACTGGTTCCAGTACCTGCATGGCTGTTGACAAGACCTGTATTCGCATCTTTCACGTAGGTCTTGGAACTCAAGTGTTTCTTGGGAGCAGTGTCGTTCAAGTGATAGGTACACTCGATTGCAGACATGATTCCTGTTGCGCCAACGGGGTGACCATAGCCCATGAGACCTCCGCCTATGTTAGTTGGAACCTCACCGTCAAGGAATGTCTGTTTGTCACGAATGAACTCTCTCATGTTGTCTCTATCACACCAATGAAGTGCTTTGTAGATCTGCACCTCTGACGAGCTGAATGCATCGTGAATCTCCGCGACATCGATCTCCTTGGCTGCATTCTTGTATTCAATGCCAGCCATATCATATGCATCCTCGCCGGATTTACGACATGCTGCAAATTCGGTCATATCAGGATAGCCCTTACCGTACTTCTCATTCCAACCTGGGAAGTCAATTCGATCTCCAGCTCGGATTGTGCAACTGCTAAGTCCCGCAGCATCAATGACTACATAGTTATGTGGTGCATGCTTCTTTGCCCACTCTTCTGTTGTGACCAGAGCGAAAGCACCACCTCTGCTCATTAAACAGCAGTCAAGACGCTTCAATGGATAGCTAATAAGACGGCTATCAATGACATCCTGAACTTCCAAGGTCTTCTTGTAATACTGGGAGTCAGGATTGGTGAAGTCACTTCGATACCACTGTGATTTTTCATTATCTGCAGCATAATTCCGGTTCTTCATTGCCGCCATGGCGAAGTCTTCTTCGGTTAGATTGTTCTCTTTCATGAACTTGTAGGCCATAGCCGCATAGTAGATGGGATATATACCACCTGCTAGCGCTTCGTAGCGAGTGTCAGATGCAAGAGCAATGAACTCAGAACCCTGAGATTGGGTCACGTTGTCCATGGTTTCCCAGCCTGCAACTCCGACGACATCGAACAAGCCAGATTTGACAGCAAGGAACGCACCATAGAGTGCAGAACCTCCTGTATTGCCGCCATTCTCAATTCGCACGTGCGGTAGACCGACTAGACCCAAGTGATCATGCACAATCCACTCCGGACAGAGTTGTTTACCAAAGTGTACTGAGAAATGAGAATAGACCATAAATTGAAGGTCTCTCAAGGTGAAATCAGGTACATCGTGCTGAGTTTCAACAATAGCGTTGGCAATCATACCCTCGGGGGTGATATGCATTGGGTAGTCGAAAGGAGTTACCGCACCGCCTGCGATACAAACTTTACGACTCATTTGTTATCCTTTCCTTCCTACTCCTCTCCGACAAACGGAAAGGAGTCGAATTCTCTATAGTTGGGCTTTTGGTTCTAGTACTTATAGGTTACCTCGAAAGGGATTTGGGATAAAAATCCAACAATCTAAGGACAGAGATTTTCAGCTGATTAGAATCTCATTCATCTGGAAGATGTTTGGGTTTATCTTTCCCAAGAAGTGCCGCTGTTTTATTCGCATACTCCATGCATTGCTGTGCCTCAGTTTCAAGTCCTCTTCGTTTCAGAATTAAATACAATCCATGATGGGGATGGTACAGAAGTGGATTAAGTTCAATGCATGCGCGATACAGCTCTTCAGCATCATCTAGTTTATTCTGCAATAGAAGAGAATCTGCTAGGTAACATACTATATTGTAGTTATCATCCTTCTCCTTCTCTGCTTTTCTAATCAGGACTTCCTCTGCTTCAGCATACTGACCTGCTTCTATCAAATCAAGTCCCTTGTAGATATCATCCCAATAGCCAGGGGGATAAGTCTTGGATGCCCCTGATGTTACTGCGGGTTTCGGTAATTTCCTAGTTCCTTCAGTTGTGTCTTCATCTGATACAAAGTAGAACCGTGTTGGATTGCCTTCACTGTCATTGATGAACATTCGATTGTCGCCACCTATCATAGAAAATCCATGACCGGCTCTCGATGAAACATCGTTTATGTCATCAAGTACCTTCATAGCTCGAGCATCTTTTGGATTAATCTTTAATGCTTGTTCCACTGAGCGCCGTGCATCTGTGAGATTACCTCTTGCATAATGGAATGCACCGAGGATAATCCATCCCTCTAAATGAGTGGGGTCGAGCTCAACAACCTTCTCGTATGATTCGAATGCCTCTTGACTTTTGTCTATATCAAGAGCCAGCTTTCCTCGATTCTCCCAGTTAATTATATCATCGGGATCAAGCTCGGTACAACGGTTCATTGCTTCAAGTGCAGAGTCCAGTTCACCACGATTTGCACGTAATGCACCAAGTTCACGCCAAGCTCCAGCCATGCTTGAGTCGAGTTCAATGGTCCTTTCAAATGCTCTTTCTGCAGATTTGTAGTCGTCTAGTGCTTCATAGGTGAACCCTAAATTGTTCCAATAATTCGGATTGTTAGGATCCATTGATATTGCAAACTGATATTTTTCCACAGCTTGTTTATGACGACCTTGTTCTCTTAGTAGATTGGCAAAGTTGAACCAGACCATAGGAGTTTCCGGATCATATTTTTCAGCTTCTTTGAATGCCTTCTCAGCTTCTTTGTAATTTCTCATATGCTTTAGGATAGTTGCATATGCACCCCAGCAATCCGCATCTTTCTTATCAAGTTTCAAGCAAGTTTTGTATGCCTTCAAAGCTTCATCAAATTGACCCTGAGCAGAAAGAACACCAGCAAGATTGAACCAAGCACGAGGATATTTCTTGTCTACCTCAGTTGCCCTACGATATGCAGTTTCTGCCTCTTGTATCCTCCCAGCCTGCAGTAGTTCATCGCCTAGATCCATTAATTCCTTCAATCCGGTTAAACCCATTCCATTCTTCACATCCATTTCGATTCGTAATTCATCTTACCACGATTTTGAACAAATTGGAGATTTAGAGGAATTCATTATGCCCGTTATTCGGATGCTGCATAACATTACCCTCCTGGCATTGCTGAGAATGCCGCGATATAAAGATGCAGGAAATTATGATTCTCAGACACAAAGATTCTGTGACTAGTACTTGTTGCTTACCTACGAAATCAAAAGGTATCTGTAAGACTGATTAGGAGCGAATGTATCTGGCTAGTTCGCTGGAGGACCCTGAATCATGAGGCCAAGAAAAGGTATTCTATACTTGTTGCTGGTTCTATTACTATACACAGCAATTGCGCACCTAGAAACCACAAACCAAACGTCGTCACAAATACTTCAAATTCCTTGTTCGAGTTTAGAAATACCTTCACAAGAGGTGTCCATAGAGAACGCATCCATTCAGTGGCCAAAAATAGGAAATCCTGCCTTTGTTCTAAATGGGAGTTATTTTGAGGTACGTCTCAAAGGACCACCGGACATTTTAAGCTGGAATATCAATCTCTATAGAGAATATTTGGAACAAGACCTTGAATTTGACACTCCGGTAAGAAATGATAGTACAGGGTTTTGGCACATCAATGTATCAATTCCAACCGAGTCACCTACTGAGTTATTTGACTTAAAGATATCAATGTCAGATGGGGTAATAAGCAACACATTAGTAGAGAGAAATGCTGTCCAAATTCGTGATGTATTTCCTTCTAATCTTACTCTTTTCCACATAACTGACTCACACATTTCTTCTGTTCCTACGGAACGTGATAGCAGACTACTCTCTGCTCTATATCAAGCATCAGCTGCTGGCGCTGATATGGTAGTAATAAGTGGAGATTTAGTAGATGATGGAAGCATTGTTGCATTTGAACGATTCACTAATTTGATATCTCAGAGCAGTGTGCCAGTATTTGTTATTCCAGGAAATCATGATGTCGATCCAATCGGAGGAGGATACACCAATTACATTACATTTTTTGGAGATGACCATTACTCAGCAAATCTAGGACCTGATATATTCTTGACAACAGTCAATATGCGCTCCGGTACACTAACCTCCTCTCAGGTTGAGCAAATTGAGAGAGCCATGGCTGATAGTAACGCACAGATTAAGATTCTCAGTCTTCATTATTCATTACAAAATTTACTCTATCTTTCTGAAAAGGAAACTTTGGAACTAATCAGAGTTTGTAATGAAACCAACGTGGACATCGTTCTCACGGGACATTCTCATTTGGATGATGTTGAAGAGAGAAATGGAACTCTTTGGATTACTACTACTGCAATAGGGGCTCAAGCTCAATCAGTTGGTCATGGACGCAACGGATTTCGTGTTATTCAGTTTCATGAAGGGAGTCCTGTCTCGTGGAATTGGACAATCAGCCAACCATGGTCGCAACCGTGGGACTCCGTTGTGTTAACACGCTATCCAGAGGAGCTCCATGATGTAGATGTCGGAGCTTATCTAAAGATAACCAACCATCTCAATTATTCAATTATCAATCAGGTTTTCGATTTTCTAGTTCAGCCTATATCCAGCAATAGACATTACATTGTATCAGGTGGGAATGTTCTATCAAAAGTGAACGGAACAGATGCATTTCTTATACAGGTAGGTGTTGATCTAGATTCAGGAGAGTCTACAACAATTCGAATATACCCCAATGATGTAGAAGCTCCGAGCCTTCTCTCTATCATTTACCCAGATAGAGTTCTTGTTGGAGAGGAATATGTAATCTATGTGAATCTAACAATTCCCTCAAGTGGACTCATGAACGTCCATATGGATATAGAATTCAATGGTGAATCTATTGGTCGAAATTCAATGGTTAGCTCAGATGGAATTGAATGGAGAACATCCTTGATGCATGAAACTCCTGGTGAAGTCAAGTTTCGTATTGGAGCTAGTGATTATTCTGGACTCGAGTTCTCCAGTCTAATTTATACAATTGAGTGTGTAGAGCCTGAACAACAAATCGATTTTACTCCGTATCTCCTTGGAAGCATTGGAGTTATCGGTGTGATTATTGTCATAGTGTATATCATTCAGAAGAAAAAATAGCATTTGGTCGATTTCAACTCTAGAAAGGCTATTGGAATAGCCATCATTTTATACAATGAATTGTGAATCATTTAGATAACCTTATAATTATTGGAAAATGGCGAAATACTCAAGGTACTGGTTGTATCTTCATGTTTTAGCATCATTAAATTAGATAAGGCGAATAAGATTGATAGTTCATCTATTAACAACAACAAGTGAAAAGAGAGTCCACGAATACTTAACAGACAAGTTGGGTGATAATAAGAGAACATTTGTCCTAACCCATCGCGTCCCCAATGATGAGAATCATGTTCGATACGATGTGTTTCTTTATGTGAAAAAAGAAGTCTGAGAAACATCTATCTCAGACCTTAATCGAACTCAATTATCAATGATGCATCTATAGGAGTAATACTGCAAGTAGTCCAGTGAGGAAGACCCCGTCTGATGTACCTGCACCACCTATAGATGCAGAATCTGTTTGCAATTGAGATAGTTTTCTGAGGTTAAGGAAATCAGCACCGATGAGAGTTCCTAAAGTTCCTGATATGTAAGCAATTGCATATAGATTGATGATCCCAGCGAATATTGCACCTACAGTGATAGTTGCTAAAATTGCCGCAAGTGGTGGTAGAAGAGCTGGAGTTGTAATCCCAATGTTTGGTCGTATTTTTGCGATGCGATTAACAGTTATAATCACTCCCAGTGTGGCAATCACTATCGGTAGTATAGAAGATAGATTCAGAAGGATTAGATAGGCACTTACTAGTACAGGTATTATGGCACCTCCTAAGTTGATACTAATCCTTGTTTTCTTCGGAGGGTCTTTCCGTATCAATTGTAGGCTTAAGCCCCAGTCAGTTTGGAATTGTGGTACAATTTGAGGAGGTGCTTGTGTTTCAATGGTATATAGAGGAATATTCACCAAGCTCCCAAGTAGTGCGCCAGGCACTATCACAAAAGCCAACCACAAAGGAATACCAATTTGAATGAAAGCGACGCTAGCTATTTGCAACAAGAAAATGCTCGTAATAGCAAGCATAAGAACCACTAATGGAGTGCTAATTTTCTTGCTCTTTTCCGCTTTATTTTGAACTTCTTCATCTCCAGAGGAAACTGGCATGGAGTAATCATCAGGCTCTGAAGCCTGATCCATTGTGAATACTGAATCCTTCATCTGTATTTCTTCTGAACCTCTTTTCGTCATTGTGGGTAAACCCTAATTCTCACGAAAGGTAACTAACTTTAGTTAATTGGCAATAGGATGCTTAAGTAGAGAATGATGTCATAGATAGCTTGACATCATCAAGACGGATTTTAGAATCCTGGTGACATTTAGTAATACTTAGAAACTCGAAAACATTACACCTGAACCAGACTTCAGTTTGCTTCATGTCAGTTTTCGGAGATAGAATATTGAATGAAAAGAAGGACATTGATTATTATCGCGATATTGCAAGAGAGAAATTGAGAGGGTTGTGTGGTGCATATAGTATCTGCGACGGGAGCAGAGACCGGCGTTGCGTAGGTCAGAAATTTGGTAAACCAATTGGTTTGGGCGGCGCAGGACAAGGAAACACCTTCAATGCAAACTATATGGCTCTACAAAAATATCGTCTCAAAACTCGCCTAGTCAAAGCACATCATGAACCTGAGATGTCAATGACGATTTTTGGTAAGGAGATTGTAGCACCAATCATGGGTTGCAGTATGTCAGGAGTGAAGGCAAGCATGAATGATGCGATTCCAGAAGAGGACTTCTACAGAGGTTTACTTAGAGGAGCTCAAGCCTTTGGGACTATTGGTCTCGTTGGAAATACTGCAGCGGTAGAAGATCATCTCGGGATTGATATGGTGAAAGAAAATGCGGGCTGGGGAATTGCAGTATTCAAACCTCAATCTCAAGAAAGGCTCTTCGAACTCATTAAAATAGCAGAAGCATGCAACGCGCCAGCAATTGGATGTGATCTGGACGGATGTGGGTCTACCATATGGGCTGCAAAGGGAAAACCGGTTTATAGAAAGAGCCAGCAGGAATTGCAGGAACTTGTTGATTGTACTGAAACTCCAGTCTTTTTCAAAGGAATCATGTGTGTTGAAGATGCAGGGGCAGTGGTTGATTCAGGCGCAGCGGGATTATATGTATCGAATCATGGAGGAAGGGTCATAGACTGTGGACAAGGAGTTGCAGATGTCTTGCCTGAGATAGCTGATGAATTCAAAGATAAAATCACAATCATGGCAGATGGTGCAGTAAGAACCGGATTCGATGTCCTCAAAATACTAGCGCTGGGTGCGGATACAGCTCATATAGGACGGCCGCTTCTTAGGATGTCCATTAGTGGTGGTTCAGAAGCCGTACAGATGTACTATAACTACGTCAAAAGCGACCTTCGAAGAGCAATGATAATGACTGGTTGCGATACACTGAAAGATGTGTCTAGAAGCATCCTTGTTGAAGTATAATCAGCAGCTCAATTAATCAAGACTGAGTTATAGAGCAGTAATGAAACAAATGCTATGGGCACACATTATGGTCACTCAGTAGTTGGATAATAGAACTTGAAAATTTGATTAGGCGATACTCCTAGGGCATACCAAATTCGGCAGAGTAGGAAAGTACCGAAATACCGGCGAAATCCAAGATCTCGAAAATCTTTTGCAACTGTTTCAACTTCCTCATTGAGTAGCACTACTTGACCATGTTTGTGCATACATTTGGCTAATCTCAAATCTTCAAAGATGGGCACTTCAAGTGCTGAAAGACATTGTTTTAGAATTTGAGAACGAATAAACATGGCACGATCACCATAGAGGTCTCCTGTGACTCGAAACCATTGATTCATGATCCATATTCCTACACCCAAGTATGGTTTACGTCTACCATATGTCATTGAAAACCCTCCTCCCACTACATGGGAGTCCTCCAGTGCAGTAAGAATTGAGAGATCCCATCCAATGGGTGGAATTGTATCTGAATGCAGTAACATTGTGAAAGTACCTTTGATATTCGCGATGCCCTTAAGAAATGCGAATCCACGACCTCTTTGTGGGGCAATGACAATCAATTCATTGGAGTTTTGGAGTGTAATGTGTTTGGATAATTTCGGATTGTTCAGTACCATTATGAATTGTATAGGAACGCTTGCTGAGGCTAGTGCCCTCCTAATCTGAGGTAGTTTATGTTTAGTTGAATGAAAGGGTGTAACGACTGAAATCAAGGGATGATCTACCATGGTATACACCAAGTGAATATCTTCTGAAGAGGCACTATCATTTTAATGAATAAACATATTATCTCTGAGGGATTCTTCAGTGTTACGTTAAATCTTGTAAATGTAAAGGAGGAACATGGCTTGGTAGAAGAAACCACTTCAGAGCGTAGTCTACCTCGTTCAAACAAGTATATGGTAGGTCCGGGACTAGGACTCTTGCTGATGGGAATAATGTACCTTGTTTTTTGGATATTGCCATTTACACTCGATGCCTATATCGAAGATCCTCGATGGGCCCATAATTGGGTCTATGCAGTGATAATAATAACAATAGGCGCAGCATTCTATCAGAAAACAGTAGCAAGTAGAATAGTTGCAATGATTCAAGCTACACTGATGCCACTGACAGCAAGTGGGGCGTTCAATACTGATATGATGACATTAGTAGCATTAGTCATTCTTTCAGTATGGATTATCATTGTATTGATTGAGCGAAGAAACGATTCTCCTCTTCTTGACCATCGGTTTTCACGACGTAATCAAATATGGATACCTATGCATTCACTGATTATCTGCTGGTTGCTTCTTGCACATATGGGACTAGTGTTTTTCATCGGCAGATTACCGTTTGAATCGCAACTCGATACTATCGGAACTAGTATAGGAGAAAGCCTTGGTTTCCTAGTTAATCTTCCCACTGAACGTTTTGACCTAGTAACCTACGTTTTTGATATCAATCTCATCATTCTAGCCATCCTGTTTCTTTATGAGCAATTCAAAGTCGGATATAATGTCAGGAAGAAACCATGGCCCAAAATCAGCTTCTATTTCCTCTGGATCACAGTTATTCTGGGTTTTGTTCTATTCCCCATCAGCCTTCAAGGAATCATACCCTGAAAATCCTTTGATACCAATTAGGTAAAGAGAGCTCCAACAAGCTCAGGATGATTACGGAGGTATTTCATGGTATATAGAGTGTTTGTATGTTTCATCTTATAGGTTTCATAAAATTGCTTGAGATCATCCTTTGTGTCGATATCTAGCCATTCTGGTAACACATGAACTTTATTTGTTACAGACCTTATTCGGTGTAGTGTGTCCTGAAAAACCGTTTCTGACCCCCATGATATATCTGAGAAAGTATTGAGAATAAAGACGTCATGTGAAATTCCGAGTAGATAATACCCTCCATCGGTTGCGGGTCCAATTACAAACTTGTGGGTCCGTAGACTAGATATTGCGTTTTGTATAATCTCAGGGGGGAGATCCGGGGAATCACTTGCAAGTGCGATTACCTGGCGATACTCGTTCTTGAACATCAAGTCAAAACCATTATGCAGACGTTCCCCGAGATTCGTTCCTTTCTGACCGAAGAATTCATGCGAGGGCCCAAGCCAATGCGAAAATTTCACCAATGCATTAGGTGGGTATACTGCAATGTGAAAGGGAACATCGAGAGCACGTGCAGTTGTGAGGGTGTCTCGAATAAATTCACGATATAGATTGGTTGCTACTTCATCTCCTACCGATTCTGCAAGTCTAGTTTTGACCTTTCCAACCTCCGGATACTTCATCATAATGAATAACCCGGGTCGAAGTGTATTCGTTGTGCCTTCCATATTTCCACCATTACATTGCATTGATTATAACTCGAAGGCGCCCCCACATGAAGATCCATTTCCAGCAGTGCAACCAAAACAGTGTCGCCCAGTCGCAATCTCACGTGACCTGTGGGAATCCCTATCAAATTGATACACGTGCGTTGGTGTTGAAACAACGGGAAGATTGAGAGCGAAATTGAAATCGCAGTCAAAGATTAATCCATCCCAACCAATACATACCTGATGTCTACACATTAGCTTATCCAATGTATTAGGATTAAATGTGTCCTCAAGGAGCTGGTGATATTTTGCTGTCTGTTGCTTAGATTCTAAAAATTGTTTGAAACGGCCTATAGGCATGTTAGTGATGGTCAAAAGATGATTGAACTGTAATCCATATTTTTTTGACAAGACATCCCTGTAAGTGGCTTCTAACTCTGATTGATTTGGAGGGAGAGATGCGTCTTCAGGATTAAAAACTAAATTCAACTCTAATTCTGGATCTCCACCATAACCAATTTCATTTAGCAACCTTAGGATTTGAATACTCTTCTTGAATACACCATCCCCGCGTACTCGGTCGACATCAGCTTCAAGATAACAGGGCAATGATCCAACTATCCGAATTTGCATATCCTTGTACATCTCCAAAAATCCTTCTAACAACGGGTCTAATAGCACAGTAAGGTTAGTACGTACTTGAACATTGTAATCCTTCTCAGCCAAGGCTTTAAGAAATCGGGGAAGATAGGGATTTAGTTCAGGAGCTCCACCTGTAATATCTACAAGCTCTGGATTTAGATGCTCTGCTACCTTAAGGACTTCCTCCATTATACTCCATTTCATTAAATCTGTACTATTGGGTGAAGCTGATACATGACAATGTGTACAAAGATGATTGCATCGATTCCCAACATTCACCTGTAGAGTCTTTTGAGTTAATCCCTTTAACTTGGATCCTGTTTCTGTTATTACTCGTTTATCAAACGAATTCATACTTTGCACCATTACTAGGAGGAAATCAATTGTTTCACGGCTTTTAAAGAAACTCTTAGCTGTTGCTTTGTCAAGGTGAACTCTAGATGGCTTCAACTGGAAGAATTAAATGATGTTTGTTCCATCATGGAAGTACATCTCAGTGATTTTGGATAAGGTATTCTGTGTACCTCGCAGATCCTTCATCTCGAATCGCAACGAAGACAGTCGAGCTTCACAAAGCTGAGATGAGCTAGTAAGAGGTGCAACCTGTGAAAGAAAAGAAAAAAGAAATTCTAATGAAGATTGCAAGTGGCGAGCTAACAGTAGATGAGGGCCAGAAGTTACTTGATGAGCTTGATGGTGACCGAGATGACTGGGGAGTCCGCCAATATGGAACACTCAGTGAACAAGAATTAGAGAGAATTCTTGGAAATGTGCTTCCTAATGTCAATCCTGAGTTCCAAGAGGAACTTGATGCAATTGGCAGTACAAACCTGAGTTACAGCGAATTATCAAATCTTGTAGCTAAGCACGTGAGTAATGAATACTTGTCACAGATGGCTGAACTTGGTTATTCTGACTTCTCAGATAGACAACTAGCACTACTCATCATGAATGGTGTGGACCCAGAATTTGTCAAAGGCTTACAAGAACTTGGTTACGAAGGAATTGCGACTCGACAGCTTGCGAAAATGAGTATTCATGGAGCATCTCCTGAGTACATCAGGAAATTGAAGGATTTAGGGTATGAAGATATTCCAACTAACCAGCTAGTCAAGATGCGAATCCATACTGTTACTCCTGAGTATATTCAGGAGTTAATAGATGTGGGATATGAAAATCTCCAACCAAATGAGCTTGTGAAGTTGAGCATTCATGGAGTAACCTCTGATTATGTTAGAAAGTTGAGTGACCTAGGATACGAAAATATTCCTGTTGGGCAAATCGTTCAAATGAGAATTCATGATGTGGAGCCCGAGTTTATTCATGAAATGAACAATCTTGGCTACGCTGAAATTCCAATTGGGCAATTAGTGAAGATGCACATTCATGATGTGACGATTGATTTCGTTAAATCACTCATCGGAGCAGGGCTCAAGGACATATCTCCAAACAGAATAATCGAATTCCAAATTCACGGAGTGGATCCAGAATTTGCAAAACAACTCATTGATGAAGGATATGACGTATCAGCAAGAAATATGGTGGACATGACAATTCATGGTGTAACAATTGATTTCATTAAAGAGATGGCAGATTTGGGATTTGAGAAACTGTCTCCTCGTGTCTTGACTGAAATGAAAATACATGGTGTCAGTACTGATGAGGTCAAGAGAATAATCGACCTTGGATTCGAAGATGTAAGCCCCAGACGCATCATCGATTTGCAAATCCACAATGTCGATGCCGCATTCATTCGAGCCTTTCAAGAGAGAGGTGTTGAATTGGATCTTAGGAAAGCAACTGAAATGAGTATTCATGGTGTGGACCCTAGTTTCGTCGATGACATGAGGGAGCTTGGTTATGAAGACCTCAATTCAAGAGACCTCATTGAGATGCATATCCATGGAGTCGACATTGACTTCGTGAAGAGAATGCAAGATAAGGGGATTGATGATTTATCAGTCAAGAGACTCTTGAAACTAAAGATTCATGGAATTTTTGATTAATCGACTTGAAGCCTATTACATAGGCTTCTTTCATTTATTTTCCATCTGTAATTACTATATATTCGTCCTTTTCAAATCGGCCTCGTCGCTATATCTCTAGTTGAATTTGGAGTTATTTCCACAATCGACATTATGCATATTTTCAGTATGAGGGGATAAATCTAAGAACTCAATGATTCTACGAAAAAATTGCAGGAAGAAGGTTCTTCCTGCAAGGAGAAGGTTGCTTCATTATATCACTTACTTGTAAATGATGTGTACAGTATCCATTCCGTAGAATGACACGCCATCAAGAAAGTCCCCTCTTACATGGAGAGGATATGATTCTGTGGTTTCTGTAGGAAGTAATGATAATAGAGTAGCTTTATCGAACTTTATCATAAGCTCACAGACTCCATCCAAATCTATGTCAACATAGCCATATTTGTCAGATATAGGCGATAAACCTTCGAGGGTTACTGTCGGGACAACGATATCTCGTGCATCATATCCATCGTGTGGAGTGATGTAGCAAGTAACCCAAGAACTGTTACCATGAAGATGTAGGGTATCAGGACGGATATCAATTGAAACCAATAGGATATCCTTTGTTAAAGACTCAAGAACAATTAGCTTCTTGATAGTTTTCACTGAATCAACGCCATAAAATCCAATGTCATCGAGAAATTTTCCTGTGATATGTAATGGGTATGCATCATTGATTCCCTCTGGAATTAGAGCAATGATTTCCGACCTCTCAAATTTGACCATGAGTTCGCAGATTCCATCAAGATCAATGTCGACATACCCGTAGTCGTTGGATAGTGCATCTATGCCTTCAAGCTTTACAGTTGAAATATCAATCTCTTGAGCACAATATCCCTCAGGTGGTGTAATATAGCAAGTGACCCAAAGACCTTTGCTTTTTGCGTGCATAGTATTCGGCCGAATATCAATGACTACCTCAATGCCATCAGGTTCTGGTTCAATAACAGCAAAATTTGCAGTTTCAAGAGGAGTAGTACCAGATACCTGGACAATAGGAGTCATCAATACAAAGGTTAGAATACTACATAGAAATACATAGTATCTCACTATCTCTCTCTCCTAAATCTTAGTACAATAACGAATCTATTGTACATTTTAAGAACAGACTGGAAGTCAAAGATATTCATTCTTTGAAAGAATCTCAATGATAGTATATTTAGAAAATATGGTTTAGTTTGATTCTATCCAAGTTTCGGGTAGTTTTGGTTCATATATAAAGACACTTTGAAAGTGAAAAAAAGAATAAAAATCAATTATTATAGTTAGTTAGCCACTTCATTTCTACTTAGTAAAAGAAATCAAGTAAACAACACGACAAATTGAGTGGAATGTACGAATTCTTGCGAGTTTGTACACCAGCATCACAGTTTCTCTAAATACTAGCACCACAATTCTGACAAGTTGTAAGACCTTGTTCATTTTTTGTACCACATGCAGGACAGATTACCAACACTTTCGTCTGCTCTGAAATCCTCTCGATTACAGCTGGCTGGCCTCTAGTGAATACATTCCCGCGGATTGTTCCAGAAAGATCACCTGTTTGAACTGCCTCATAGATAATTTCCTTGGCTTTTTCAGGAGATACTCCAACTTTCTCGCCAGCTTCTTCCATAGTAATCTCACCTTGAGCCTTAGCATATCGTACTAGAGAGTTCCACTTAGCGACTCTTGTGAATTGGAAATACATACATATTGCACCTATGAAAGACATAACAACTCCAGCAGCAATTAGTTGAAGCGGTGTATCTCCAACAGGTTGTTGAAGCACATTTAGTATATACAAATAAGCAACAGTGAATAATCCAGCAAAACCTATTCCGATTATTAACAGAAGTCCACCAACACAGGAGATACAGTTCCATCTATTCTTCATTCGACCACCAGAATGTGTCTAGTTAGACAAACCTCTATTTAACAGAAATGACGACAGATTCTACATCACTTTTTGATACTGATTATATATCTGCACCACACTTCTGACACTTGGCCAGCCCTTGTTCCGTCTTCGCACCACAGTAAGGACAGATGACTAAGACCTTAACAACTTCCCGCTCTTTTGTTGTTGATTCTGAACCAATCGGGGTAACAGATGGTCTTGGAGTTCCTTTTGTGAAAGTCTCTCCCTCAATTGAGCCCTCCAACTCGTTTGCTACAATAGCTTCAACAAGAATCGGTACAATCTTGTCTTCAGAAACGCCAGATTGTGCACTCATTTCCCTCATAGTAAATTTATCCTGGGTTTTAGCTAGTCCGACCACCTTGTTCCAGTTGTTTACAGATCTTGTTTTCGTGACCATGATTACGATTCCAATGAGAATAATAATAATAGCAATTATAACCCCAACAAAGTTAGTCATCAGATTTTGAGGTTCAATCCCTTCCAACGACCGAGAAAAATTGGCGTAAGTGAAAATAAACAGAATTCCTCCTGCGAGAGAAACTAGCAGGCCTATACAGAGAACACAATTACAACTACGCTTCACCTTAATCACCGAATATGCATGAGTTGCAAAACCCGTATTTAACAGAAGCTCCGATTTCTTATGAGAATGAAAAGAGTGCCTTCGAATGAGAATATAGGATGTTGAATAGAGTGATCAATTGATGATCTCGGTGAATTCAATGTGTCTTTATATTGTTCATTTTGATCTTCCATAATCAATGGAATCGGATCTGCCGTCCAATTGATGAATGCTGTTACTGCATAGTGATCTGATGCTGGATCTGCTGGAGGATCATCTGCTACTGTTGAGTTAACAAGCATCTTCTCAAAGAACTGGTTCACAATGATATAGTCAATCCGATATGCTGTATCCTCTTCTTGATGCCCATAGGTGTATCCAGGGTCGTTTGGGTTGAGAGTTCTGAAAACATCTGTGAAATTATGAACTTCTGAAGCAAACTCACCAAAGGTTGGGTCATCTGGATATAGCATCATAGTCATGGGCCCATATCCTAGAAGCATACTGCTTTGAGGCGCTAAATCGCCTGTATCATCTGGTGAATAGGAGTTTTGATCACTAAGATATAAGATTGGCACATTACCAAGATTGTCCATATAATTAATGATGCCTTCAGCCTCCCAATTCCTTCGGTTTTGGTTGGTTTCGCCTCCCGAGGCTTTCAGGTGACCTCCAAAGACATGAACAGTTACTCCGTTGATTAAGACCTCCGCATGAATGAAGTCATGAGTAACATCATACATGGATCCATCGTCCAATGGGACTTGACCTATTTGCGTGAAGTTGGTTATTGGAAACCTGCTCATAATCGCTTCACCAGTTGTTGGGAAAGAGTCGACATAGCAGGTGTAGGAGTCGTAAGGAGCCTCATTAACAAAGAACTGATTGAATTCGCTGGTATATGCATTCAATGCTTCATTTGCTTGGTCATCGAAATATCCAGTTTCAACCAGAATGAGAATATCAGGATCCTCTTGCTTCACTACTGTTTTCCACCGTGGATCTATACCTGATTCTTTGATATTGTAGGTCATTATTTTGAAAATATCATTTGTAAAAATCACATCTTCTTCGTTATCTACCAAAACCTCGAAATACTCAATATCATCGAGTCCCTCGCTATCCTCTACAGTAAAACGCAGGGTATGACGCCCGTCTGGGTATTGAGTAGTATCCCAGCTATATTCATTCGCACTTGCCACTAGTGCACCATCAATATAGACGTCAGACACGAGTACTTCTTCATCAGTGACGTTTATATCAACATTTACTAGCCCTGATAGAGTTTCATCTTCTGAAGGATTCAACACTGTGATTTGAGGTCTTTGATTATTCACTTCAGGAGGAGTTAGATTCATCATAATGACAACAGCAACACTAAACGAGATGACCAAGAATATTATTCCTAGAATAACTGCGAACTTTCTGCCATTCATATCCAAAGACCTCTTGGGATTGATACAGATTGTCTTCAACCTTTTAGGATTGTTGCTTTTCGAACAAGCTGTATCTATAATTCATACTATTTGTCACTAGTGACTACAGACGAAGGTATCTTGTCTATGACCACAGGTGGAGTGGCAAAACTCATAGGATAATCTGGCGAATACGCAGGAAATTCCATAAGAAGCCGATCAACAGGCTCTTCACCTTCATCGAAAACATGACGTATAGTCAATTCGAGGAAAGGACTATAGAGTAATAGTGGGAGAAAGATTGCCACCATTACCCATCTCAAGGGCCAGAGATCGTATGTGAATAAAGGATTTAATAGAAACTGATACAACTTGAATAATACTTCAACTGAGCCCCATATGAAGGCAAAGAAGAAACTGACTTGTCGAATGTATTTCTTTCTATTGAACAGGCTAAACGCTTTGGATACCCAACTGTCGTAGTCTGGAGATCCTAGAGAGTAATTTGCAACTCCGCCTTTCCTAAATGTAAGAATAGCTAGTTTACCAATAAATTCTGGATTCTCATTTTCCATGACTAGTTGTGTTCTAAATCTTCGACGCACAAATCCTCCAAATGTCATTATGGCATATGCAATCATGACAATTGTCCATACAATGGCAAATACAGCAAGTAAGACTATGGCTATCAGACAGCAGATGAGTTCTCCTTCACCACCGCCACCTCCACCGCAGTAACAGTCTTGTCCACCGCCACCCCCAAAGACTTCAGATCCCGCGGTAACCATCCCCGTTTCTTGACTTCTGATTGCTTTGTTTCCAGATTGAAGTCCTGTTATAGTGTCGATATCACACCTGACAGAAGTCGCTGAAACTCCATAGAAAAGTACTTTCAACCATTTTCTTGTGTTCCTAGTTTCTCCAGCGTGCACTAGAATCTACCTCCAAACCTAGTAAAGTTGTTAGCCTAAGACGAAATTAAGTCTTAGCTTACTCTTTGAATAAATCCACAAACAATTATAGGGAGCAATGATTTCTTCTGTATGTTGAGGGCGATGGTCATGAGAACCAGGAACAAATCTCTAGTTATTTCACTCTTTATCTTTGCAGTCCTGATTATTCCTATTGTGACTAGTCCAAAGACGGGAAATCATAATAATATAGAATCAGAAAGCAAAGACGTGTTTAATCTGGAGGGTTCCAAGTCAATAACAGCTGCATCTGCTGGATGGCTAATGGGATGGGAATACCGAAAATTGCATAATATCAGTGGCTCAAGCGGTGCGGGGATAAATTATCAAGTTAGATTTACAGTTCACTACGGTACAGGAAGTGATTTCGAAGGCGACGCCTATTGTGATTCAAATTGTCAGAGTGATTTTGATGATATCAGATTTACAGACAATGATGGCGTAACAGAACTTGATTACTGGCGAGAATACTATATTGGATCAGATAACGCTGTATTCTGGGTGGAGATACAGGATAGTCTAGATTCAGATGTATCAATTTACATTTACTATGGAAATGATGCTGTTAGCACTACCAGTGATGGAGATGCAACATTCATCTTCTTTGATGACTATGAAGACCAAGATCTAAGTGAGTGGGATACCATAATCGGATCATGTACGATAACAAGCGATCAAGTTGCTCGAGGTCAATACTCTGTTGTTCTATATGATTCACCGGGACCACAAATGGAAGCAAACATTACGGGAACAAATGATCCGGTAACGCATGATTTTATGGTTCACAATTGGGTGCGCGATGACAACCAACTCCGAGGTGGTCACGCACCTCTATTAACGTCCATTCAAGAGAATAACAAATATGTAATGAGAGGGTACGAGAGCAGTTTCCAATACATGGGTACCAGCGATTACACAACTTGGCCTCAGAATTCCGTCGGTGGTTCGGATACTTGGTTTGAGATTGAACTTGGCGTATCCTATACTACAGACAAGTTTAGGGCTTGGAAAAATGGAATCTATATGGGAGAGATAGATCTCACTGCGAATAACGGAAATCCAATTCCAGACGACATTTTCAGTCTCAGATATTCCCAACAATCAGGATACAGAACATGGTATGATGATACTTATGTCAGAAAATGGATAATATTAGAACCAGAGCACTCTGATTGGGGAAACGCAGAAACCTGGTTATCAGGATGGACATACAGAAAAAGTCATGTCGTCATGGGTTCAGTAGGAGCTGGGACGAATTATCAGATTCAGATTAATGTTCATTATAATTCTGGGATAGATAATGGAAGAGATGTTTATTGTGATTTAAAATGCCAATCTGATTTCGATGATATTCGCTTCACCGATGATGATGGAGTTTCTCTGCTTGATTATTGGAGAGAAGAATACACAGACTCTGATAATGCTACATTTTGGGTAGAGATTCAGGATAATCTAGATACTGATATCACTTTATACATCTATTATGGAAACAGCGGAGTATCAACATCAAGCAATGGTGCAGCCACATTTGTCTTCTTTGATGACTTTGAGGATGGTTCGATAGATCTTGCCAAATGGGATGCATACGGGCCATGGACAGAATCAGGGAGTACTGCGTCTTTTACAATAACTAGTACAGGAAGTTCTATTGGATTTCCAAGTTTAAGAACTGATGATACGTGGGATATGAGAAACAAAGCCATAGTATCTCGATGGAGGATTAATGAATTGACCCTAAATCGGGAATGGGGAGTCAGTTGCGCTGATACCAGTGGTGATGATCATACCAAGATGGCATATTTCTTAGCCTACAACACCACGGGTGACAACTATATTCGTTCCTATTTTGATGTGAATTCCGCAGTAGGATACGATCATTATGGCCCAATAATTGGACGATATATTCCAAATACATTCATGACAACAGAGTTTGTGAGTGTGCCAAGTAATACAACAAAGAACTCATGGGTACAAAATGGGTCTGTGGTTGATACTTACAACTCATATTCGTTTGATTCTTCACCTCAATTCATCTTTCTAGGATTCTATGTTTATGGATGGACAGGTACACTAAATGTTGGGACTCTCAATCTTGATTTCGATTACGTATTCCTGCGAAAGATAATTGGAACAGAACCTAGTCATGATGTGTGGGGGCCAGAGCATTCTGCTTTGATTCACTGGTATCATGATGGTTCAAATTCCACGGGATTTACCTACAACGATGGCTGGAACATCAACTGGATGCAATGGAATATTGTTAGTGGAGATTTGAGTTCAGATGGCTCGAATCTATCTGTGACAAATATACCGACTGGTGCGAATTGGCACGGTCCAGTATTTGAATACGAAATCCCACAACCGTTTCTAGTTGAAAATCTCTTGAATTTCTCTGTAGTAGTAAGAGCGGATAATTCCTTGACATCATACCTTGGATACCAGGTTGTAATGTTAGGCGATGCAAATAGAAATCCTGTCATGTTCGTTGGTTTCCATGATGGTTGGGCAGATTATACTCGAGGGTCTTACGGCGTGAGCTTTGTCTATGGCGATGGTAGTAGATCTGGCTTTGGATCTGGATATCCTGTGACATGGACTGCATTTGACGGCTCTATGTCTCTACGATATAATGAATCACAAGGTCTACAAGGATATGTTGAGGGAGTGGGAGACGAATTCATTACAACCCTTGCAGAAGTTGACAAAGAACGTGAAATAAAATATGTTGCAATAGCTGCTGCTCGATATGGTTCAGATCCATTGTTTCCGATGCTAGTAGATGAAATATCTATTCTTTCCAAATCTCTAGTGAATCCTGTTGAAGAACCATTCATTAGCACACCAGAAGATGTTGAAGCCGAGGCAGGAATTTCTGGAACAAAGATTACCTGGACTATTGGTAATTTCACTCCAATTAGTTATGACCTGTATAGGAACAGTGGATTGCTTGAATCGTCTTCATGGCCAGGAGGTTCAGAGTTTTCGACTGAAATAAACAATCTCTTCCCAGGAGTGTATAACTACACACTGGTCGTTTACGATTCTGGAGGCGATTCAGTATCTGATACTGTCATTGTCACTATTGTAGATACGACAGCCCCAAGTCTAGGACATCCCGCCGACATATCCTATGAATATGGCTCAACGGGTAATACAATAGTATGGACAGTGTCAGATCTCTATCCAAACAACTACACTGTGACTCGCGATGATACATTGATAGAATGGGATACTTGGGATGACGGTTCAATTGTGATAGAGATAAACGGTCTTGACCTTGGTGTCTACGATTACGAAATATCAGTCTTCGATGACTATGACAACTATGCAGTCGATACAGTAGTTGTAACTGTGGAAGATACTACTAGCCCAATAATAACTCATCCAGCTGATGTTGTTCTTGATATCGGTTCTGAAAGCTTTGAGATAACATGGCAGGTAACAGATTTGCTACCATTCACCTATGAGATCTATCAGAATGATACATTATATTCTAGTGGTACCTGGGTTAGTGGAGCTAACTTGACATACTCTAGGACAGGTCTTTCACCAGGGGTTTATGAGATTACAATCATTGTTAGGGATACCTCTGGTAACACTGCTACAGATACCGTATTCGTAACAATCAGTACTGGACAGATAGCAGGGCTTGGTGATTTCATAATTATAGGAATCACATTTGCTAGTATTGGGGTTATTGTCATAGTTGGTGTGTTCTTCTTCAAAGGGCGCGGAGGTTCAATACCAATTACATCTGGATTTGAATATGGATAATAAAGAAGTGGCCCTCAACTTGAAGTGTATTGGTCAACATCATTTTATTTATGACTAGACTATTTCTTCACTTTGGGTAGCTTCTCACCTATCCGAATCTGTGTTGTGTCTAGATAGGTATCCATAACAAACATTGTCAGTGTTCGATCTACAGCTGGGAGTTGACGTAGAAAATCCACTATGAACGAGTTCATCTCATCAACATCTCGAGTCCGGACCTTCAGCATGACATCCCACTCACCACTCAGGACATGAACACTCTGTACACAGGGATGCTCTGCAATCTCAAGACAGAACTCTCTTTGGGAGATTACATCTCGTCTACCAGGAACACGATATCGGATTCTTACTAGGACCATCGAAACTGTAGGACGACCAATTTTGCTCCCGTCAACAACTGCGGTGTATCCTGTAATGACATTCTCCTTCTCCAAGGCTTTCATCCGATTATGCACCGTGGAGATTCCTTTGTCAACTGCTTTCGCGATTTCTTTGATTGTCATCCGTGCATTGAGTTGCAAAAGGTTCAGAATTTTCTTGTCTGTATCATCAAGAATCACTGAAAATCTTTCAGTCATGGTACAGTTTTACTAGAAAAAAGTGAAATACTTTTCGATTTTCTCAGGATAAGCTTATACTAGTTTCTGAGAGCTGAAAGTTAGTTTCCATAGGTGACATAGATGGACGAAGAAAGACGACGACCAGAATTCCTAAGACTTGTTTTTACTTCAATTCTAGGAAAGACGTACAGTATTGAGTTAGCATATGACAGAGTAGATGAAGTCTTTGAGGACGGAGTCTACTTCGATGGTTCTTCTGTTAAAGGATATGAGAATGTTAATTCAAGTGATCTACTACTTCGTCCAGTAAGTACTAAACCACTCCATGCAAAATGGGACCCCTTAATGGAGCTTGTCCCCTGCGCGGTCTATAAGACCGATGGTTCTCCACATCCAAGGGATCCTATTCAGATTCTTAGGAAAGTGTCTGGTGAATCCGAAAAAGTCGGATACAGCATGATTGCAGGATTTGAATTGGAATTCTTTCTTGTCAAGACGAATGGAGATAATACAATTGAACCGGCAGATAAGGGAGGTTATTTTATGACACCTCCAGTAGATGGGGGTCTAGATTTTCGACGTAAAGTAATTCTCTCGTTAGGTGGAATGGGAATTCGTGCAACAACCCATCATCATGAGGTTGCAACTGGTCAGCATGAGATTGGTCTGCATCATGGTTCTGCAATTGAAGTCGCTACTTCACTAATGTTGACGAGGATTGCCATTTCGGAGATAGCATACCGACATGGTCTTACTGCAACCTTCATGCCGAAGCCTTTCTTTGGGATTAACGGAAGTGGTATGCACATACATCAAAGTATATGGTCAGAAGATGGCAGTCGAAACCTCTTTGCAACAGAACATCCATCAGAGATATCGGAGTTAGCATTCAACTATGCTGCAGGAATCTTGAGCCATGCAAAAGCACTCTCTGCACTAGTAGCTCCAACCGTTAATTCGTTTAAACGACTGGTTCCAGGATATGAAGCCCCAACTCGCATAGCATGGGGTCCGAAGAACAGGACAACTATGCTGAGGATTCCCCACTTCAATGGTTCTGAGAAAAGAGCACGGATAGAATTCAGATGCCCAGATCCATCCTGCAGTCCTCATTTAGCATTGGCCGGTATACTTGCTGCAGGTCTAGGTGGAATTGAGGAGGGACTTGTACCACCATCTCCAACTGATAAAGATCTATTCCATGAAACAACTGATGTTGATTCACTCCCAGGATCACTTGCAGATGCACTTGTTGCGCTCAGAAATAATTCTCATCTTATTGATGCTTTGGGATCTGAAGCTATCAAAACCTACCTTATGTTGAAAGAAACAGAATGGTCCCGTTATGTTGAAACAACTGGAGACCCTGGACCCTTTGAGGTCACGAAGTGGGAAATAGAGGAATATCTCCATTGTAACTAAACTACGATGCGCTCCATATGCATATCCACGCACTTGGGAGGAAATCGATATTGAATCGAAACCCTCTAAATTATCCATATAAATGAAGAATGGATGGATTCTTCGGTATTCTTCGATAAATAGAACAACTAGATTCGAGATTATCTTATATTATCCTCAAATCGATATTCGTTGACCAATGGGACCGTATTAGTTGAAACTAAGTTAGAAGTATTCTTCGTTATCCCATTAATTCCCCGAATCCGAGGTAAATCCTATGCGAACTGGCCGTAAACTCATATTCATTATATGTCTTGTAACACTATTCGTTCTTCCAAGTGTACAAACAACCCCCGAAGGTACACCAATTATGCCTATCAACAATGATACTGCATATGATGTTGAGGAAGGAGCAAACGAGCAAAACTCCGTTTTTGATCAGACATTTTCTATATCAGATATCCCATCATCTACGACTGGATCAGGATCACTAAATGGAGTAAAGGAATATGCCAATGGAACATTTCCAGGTAGATCAGCTTGGGCAAATGATTCCAGTACCTTTTATCCCCAGACATTCGATATTCCTGAGGGATGGTACACCACATCTATTACGGCTATTAGTTCGCAGATGTACCATCTGACTGATTGGGTAGAGAATGGTCAATTTACATCATCAGCTGACCCATGGGTCTATGATGATAGCGGGGATACAGTCGGTGTGATTTCAGGTGCATATGAACTTGGAGAATACATTTCATTAACACGAGTATCTGGTGGAAAGGTCAGATATGATTGGAAAGGTGAATGGATTCAGACAGTGTCTGTTACGGAGGGTGGAACCGCATCAGCAACTTTGAATGTCACCTACAAAATTGATACTTCCTCAGGAACTAACGGACAAAATGCAATGCCATATCTAAATGTGAATGGAACAACTTGGGAACTTCCAACTGGTGGCGAGAGATTTTCTGTGAATCAAGATTGGACCGTGTTTTCGGTTGATTTACCACTTGGTGATTTCACTTTCCCTGGCGACCTAGATATTGCACTAGGTATACAAGGGTTCGCAGACACCCAATTTCAAACGACTGGAATCTTATCTCTTGATAATGTCAGCTTAACCCTCAAGACATCAAGATTGGCTGAAGTTGTTGAACTATCAGCAAGAGATACATATCAGACAGCAAACGAAGAACCTTTCGTGACTGGAACAGGTGGCAAGGGCTATGCAGTCTTATCTGGGAACTGGAGCAATAGCATCACACTCGAATTCATGTCAAACGAAACAGGCACTGAATTCAATCTGGAGTTATTCATGGAACTTCAGCGTAATTCCTATCTAGATACTAATACATACACTGTTGCAAATAGTACAGCAGCAATATGGCAATCTGAGTTCACAGCACGAGAGATGGCATATCCATTTACATACTATTACTTCAATGCCAGTCTACCTAATGATTGGACAATTTCCACAGTACACGATGCATACAATGACTTGCAGCTAATTGGTACTACCTATTACAATGCGACATATTATCCATTAGATGGAATTCTTCTCTGTGATGTTTTCGGAACGGGAGTTAGTGGGACACCCCATTATGGAACATGGACTCTTAATAGCACAGCACCAAATTATGGAGATGCCATCACCTTCATGGGAGACTCCGGAGGTGTATGGACAGAAGTTACCAACTATTATCCTCAATCACCACTTCGTGTCGACTTATCATTCCTAGATGGAACTTCAAACCCTCCAACCACTGGAGGTACTAGTAGCATTAAGTTATACGACACTGAAGGAACTCTGATTTATTCGGAATCTGGAAATTCACTTGATCTTTTGGGAGAAACGACCTACCAAAATGGTACAGGTAGTGCAAATATCACAATTCTCCCGGCATGGCTTGCAGGACCAGTAATAGGATTAGCAACTTGGACAAATGGTACAGCAGTAGGTGAGATTAGAAAACAGTTCTACATATTCCATCACACGGAACTTGAGATTGAAGCCGCTACATATTCTGCATTTAGAGGAGATACGATTTCAGTACGAGTCAAATACATTGATTCTGAAACTGGATTGGGTATTGCAGGTGGAACTCTCAACTATGACTGGATCTATGGTTCAGACATAATGGGATATGCAGGAAATGGGTGGTATGCAGGATACGTTGATACATCTGTTGCTGTGATTGGAGGTTACTCTGTAACTGTTAATGCAACAAAAGACTACTATGACTATGCTGAAACATCAGCAATTACTATAGAAATTCAGGAAAGAACTACTCTATATTCTCCAAAGAACCTTCAGACACCTACAACCGATTATGAGATTGCTTGGGGTAATTCCAAGATAATCTATCTCGCATATGAAGACACAATTGCTATGAATCCAGACACAATGAGTGCTAATCCAGGAAGTCCAGCCAGTCCAGATGTGTCAGATGCATATACATCTAACAATGTCTACACCACAATTTCTAGTGTGGGTAATACTATATCACTAACAGTTCAGACGGATGTGGATCCTTACGATTTCTTAGTATCAGATATTACTACTCTGACAATAAAACTGGAGGGGAAGTTCAGCACATCTGTAGATTCAGGAACTATATACGCATACAACGTCACAAGTAGTTCTTGGGTCATGGTCATGGATTCATACTCCCCGACCATTGATACAACACTTACATGGAAGACAACAACACCATCACACTTCATTGATGGCTCTGGAATTGTACAGGCGAGAATTAACGCAACTCACTCAAGCGCATTCACCTACGATTTGGACCTTTTCGATTTTGTTGCTGGTCGTCCGATTGACGATACTGTTCCTGATGTTTCATTGACCTCCAATTGGCCTGCACAGACTGTTGTAGGAACACAAATCGGACCTATCTATAATTCAAGCTTAAAGATTTGGCAAGTCACTTTCAATACAGCAGGTGTGACTCCTGGAGAGTATTCTGTACTAATTCAAGCATCTGCTACAGGACATCAAGATAAGATCCTTGAACTCACCATAACTGTACGACCTCACCATAGTCGTGTTACTGCTGTTCCACCTAGCGAAACTCCTTGGGGATGGATGACTTGGATAAATATC
The DNA here is from genome assembly GCA_016841005.1 of Candidatus Thorarchaeota archaeon. Next base: position 28,730 of record JAEORG010000358.1, read on the forward strand.
TCCATATCAGATACAGATAATTCATCAATATTAATCTCTGAAGGGAATCTTACTTCTGTGGAGATTGTTTCTCCTTATGGAACTCAGGTTTTCACGAATTCTAATTGGACATATAGCCAATCCACTGGTGTAGCATCAGTTGCCTTCTGGGTTGATACTAGCGAATGGGTAACTGGGTCATATTCACTTGCTGTAAATGTGTACACAGATGGTTCAGGAGTATCAAAGCATTTTGATGATGGAACTACTGGTCTTCAGGTAACTGTTAGACCTCATGATATTAGTATTACAGCGAATCCTCCAACTCAAACACCTTGGGGATGGGATACCAACGTAACAGTAATTCTAAGCGATTTAGACAATTCGTCAATTTCTATCATTCCAACTAATGTCACGTCAATCTCTGTCGCAGGACAGGTCTTTACTTCGTCCGAGTGGACCTATGCAAATGGCGTCTTTAGCTTCTACCTCGACACTTCTTCTTGGTTAGTTTCTTCTCAAGCATACACAGTTATTGTCACTTGCGAGGATGTTCCGAACAGATATTATAATGACCGACAAGGAAATGTCCTCATAACTATTAGAGAACATGGGCTCTCTGTTTCATCGGCGACAACCTCGAGCACTCCATGGAGTTGGATGACAAATGTGTCAGTGACTCTGATAGATGCGGATAACTCGAGTCTACCAGTTTCTGAAACAAATGTGACTTCGATTGTTATTGCAGGACAATCCTTCACATCCTCCGACTGGATCTATTCATCAGGTGTATTCTATGTGATGGTTGATACATCATCTTGGCAAATTGGTACGTCAAGTCGTCAGGTCACTGTTAACACGGTAACTGTACCATCTAGAACATATTATGATGGGATAAGTTCAGTGACCATTCAAATCCGTAATCATCTTCTTGGTGTATCAGTAGCACCACCTGCTTCGACACCATGGAGCTGGATGACTACAATTTCAATCACTATTCAGGACTTAGATAACAGTTCTATTCTCATTAACGAAGCAAATATCACTCAGATTACAATTGGATCTCAAATCTTCACTTCAGGTGATTGGAGCTATGTTGCGGGAGTTTTCACTATTACCTTAGATACAAGTAGTTGGTCTATAGGTTCTGCTGCCTATGGAGTCGCAGTGACAACAGCCACAGCACCTTCAAAGGCATATGCTGATGGGAGTTCAAGTGTCACCGTCACAATTCGTGCTCACAACATCGGAATATCCATTTTCCCACCTGCTTCAACACCGTGGAGCTGGGTAACAGATGTATCATTCATGCTGATTGATTTAGATAATGGTAGCATTACAATAAATGAAGCGAATATCACTCAAGTTGTCATTGCAGGGCAAGTATTTACCTCTGCTGAATGGAGTTACGCCACTGGAACATTCACATGCACAGTTAATACATCGAATTGGGTAATTGGTTCAGCCTCGTATGGAGTTTCATTAACAACTTCAAGTGCAGGATACAAGTATTTCAACGATGCAACTAATTCTGTTTCAATTCAGATTACAAGTCATGGACTTGTAGTACAACCAATCAGACCTCCGGCTACTCCTTACTCAGATAATTCTACTGTAACAATCAATATCTCTGATTTGAGTAATGGAACCTTAATTGTTACTGAAGCAAACATTACCCAGATAGACATTGATGGACAGATATTCACATCTGCATCATGGACCTTTTCCTCAGGTCAGATCACTGTTGTCCTAGATACAGATGCATGGGCAGTGGGTTCATTCTCTTTAACAGTCACTGTTTCAACCTCTGGTTCAGGCGTGACCAAGTTCTATCTAGATACTACTGGAAGTCTAACTGTAGACATCAGAGAACGATACACAGAAGCTTATTCCCCGACTCCAGATCCAGTTCCATCTGGAGATAATCTAACCTTCTATATTGAGTTCAGAGACCGTGATGCTTCTGGAGCTCTTGTCAATGCAACAACACTTTACCTCAATGGAACCGACTTATCTGAGGGAGTTGATTTCTGGGTTCTTTGGCTTAGTGAAGGATACTACCAAGTAACAATGGTCACATCTGGACTCTCTCTTGGAGATAATCTGGTTTATGTCGAGATGGTACGTACCAATTACGAGAACGCATCAACAACTGTAAGATTTAGAATTCGTGTTACAGATACTGAGGCAATTGCATCGGGTTACAGATTCAATGTACCTGTGGGTTCAAATGCAGTGTTTACTGTTCAGTTCAACGATGTTGACCATAGTGTCGGTATTCTCGCAGATACAATTGTATCAAACACAACACTTGCTTGGTCACCATCTTCACTAGGCGGTGGGCTCTATCAAGTTACTGTCATAACGACAGATGCAACTGCTCTGGGTTCATATCCAATTAGATTCAATTTCACGAAATCAGGTTACGAAGATGCATACGTAATCATAGTCATATCTGTTGAAACACATGACTCATATCTCTCATTCGATGAAGGTGTAGTTCCAACTGATATTGCATCAAATATCAGTGTCTATCTCTTCTATGAAGATATTAGCTTAGGAACAGGTATTTCAAATAGCACTAGTGAAATCGCAGTATCTGTCTGGTTCAGTCATGCAGGTGGAGATGGTTGGGCGAACATCTTCGTACAAGATAATCTGCTCTTAGGAACCGGTCATTATCTCATTGAGATTCCTGCAACTCAATTTGGAGGACTCTACACGGTTGCATTCACAGCCTTCTTTAACTGGACAGGGGTTGCTAAATACGAGAGCCTAAACAGAACATTCACTGTTGATCTTCAAGGAACTGATACTGACCTTAGTATTTCTGTTGCACCTCAGGCAATATATTATGGAGACCTTGTCAATTTCACCTTGTATTATGAGGCTACGCAATCAAGTACGGGTGTTCAGAATTCTACTGGTGATGTATGCGGGTTTGCCTTTGTAGTCGGTCAACCAATAGTTAGTTCTAATTTCCAGATATCGTGGATTGGTGAAGGACTATATCGATTCGTCTTGGATTCATCACTCTTTATATCGGATGGGTCATTTGTAATCAAGACATATCTCAACTGGACTCCTACAGCATCTCCATTCTATGAAAATCAAACATTATCAATTTCAGTTACAATACTTGTTAGGACAACACTCCTGGATGTTGTTCCACCTCAGAATACCGCATATGATGAAGATGCGATTTTCACATTCACGTTTTATGATTCACCATCAAATACTGTCATTTTGAATTCGACCTCACTTTATGTTCAACTCAATAATCCAGGTATATCCTACATTCTTGGATATAATTCTGGAACATGGACCGTAACTGTGGACACCGCATCAATAGGATCGACTGGAACAATAGCACTTGCACTAAATGTTACTTGGGTCGGTGCACCATTCTATCAGAATCAGACAAAGTTTGTATCTCTGACTGTAACCACCAGACCGACTCAGCTGAGTTACACTCCACCTACACCTACATTCTTCAGCTCAAATGTATCAATCACCTTCACATTCATCGATTTGATTGATGACAGTAGTACTGCAATGAATGGAGGAACGCTTGTCTTAACAAGCGGTGTACTTACACTGACTGGTAACTATACCATTCTAGATAATGGCTATAGAACATATGACTTGGTTTTGAATACAACTGCATTCTTACAACCAGGTACATATTCTATTACTGCCGATATGACTTATGGAGGTTCAAGATTTTGCAATGATGCTCAAGTATCATTTACACTTAGGGTATTATACAGGGCAATTCTTGCTACTGCAGATCCTATAGGAAACACCGCATTTGAGGAAGAAATCTCGATAACACTGCATCTTTCAGATGGAGAAACTGCTAATGATGTCATGAATAATACAGGTGCAGTAAGAATTAATATTGCATCTCAAAATGCCACTTCGCCAGACATCCTCGATTTAGTTGTGACTTGGACACCAGGAACAGATACATACTTGGTTGAGATTGCCAACACCCTATCAATTGGAACTCATGTTCTCTACTTGAATGTCAGTTATGATTACGCATCTCCATATTATGGATATAGAATCGTTAAGCTGACAATCTCAATTAGAAAGCATTCGACAGAGCTTCAACTTTACGAACCTGCTGTGAACACTGGATTTGGTTTGAATTCATCATTCCAACTCTACTATGTCGATCTTGATACTGGTCTTCCAATAACAGGAACTACAATCAACGTTGTCAATGCATCATTGACTGGTGCATGGTCAATAGTTGAAGTTGGTGGAAATCTGTACGAAGTTCGTATCAATACATCTGCATTCCTAGCAGTTGGTACCTATTGGGTAGAGCTCACAACTCAGAACACGGGACCATATTCAAACTACCAAGACACATCGATTTTCGTACGTGTCTACGTACGAGAGAGATATACAATTCTCTCCTATGATGCAGTGGGAACAGTCGGTTACACTGGTGATGTTGTGATTACCGTTTATTTCAGCGATTCAGATTTGGGTAATTCTCCAATTACCAATAGCTCTGGGATGTTAACACTGACTACAAACCAAAGCACCTACACTGTCACAAACGGAGCCGCACCGGGTTCATATGTAATTACAATGCCTGCTAACCAATTCGTAGCTTTTGACTATTCAACCGTGCTTGTCAATATGTTCTGGACAGGCGTCCCATTTTATCAGAGCCAATCAATTTCAGTCAGGTTCCAGATTTCGGGAACTTCAACTGAATTCGCATGGGATCCGAGTGACCCGATTCCTTATGGTGACAGTGCAAATGTCACATTCTATTGGGGCGATGTTGACTCCGGCATACCGGTTAGTTGTACACTCGGAGTGGATACAGCCATTACAGTTGTTTCTGTTACGCAGCCAGGATTAGATACAACAAATGTCACTATCCTAAATATTGTACAGGGTGCAGATGTCGGTGCATACACGACATTCTTCTTCCTGTTGAATACAAGTTACCTTGATTCCTATGGTACCTATGAGTTTAGAATCACCATAGATTGGACTGATTCTGGATTAGCACCATACTACGAAGATCAGAACAATAAGCTCTTGACAGTTGTAGTTCGAATGCGGAATACTGCAGTTCCACAGATACTTGTCGATTCCGTATCTTATGGCGAGAATGCAACTGTAAAGCTCCAATATGTGGATCTTGACAGCTCCAGTCAGTTGATTACCGGAGTTAATCTAAATATCGCTGTTCTTGATGGTCTAACATATCAAGTGAATCCAACGCCACAGGGAGGATTCTATGAGGTCTATGTCGTCACTGAAGGTACAGGTTTACTTGGAACTATCAGAATCAATATGACAATAGAGTGGTATGGAACTCCATACTATGAGAATCAAACAAGTGTAGTCGCAGTTCTTACAATTAACACGAAGGTGGCGACTATGGAGGTCACCTATCCAGATGTGACTCCCTACCTTGACAATGTTACCTTCTACATCCACTTGCGAGATAGCCTCAGCCTACAGTATATCAATAACAATGAGTCATTTATCTCAGGAATATTTGTTGTTCCAAGTATTGGTTCAACTCCTATCATCACATATGTTCTAGCAAGTGATGGAACATACAAGGTAACTTTCAACTCTACAGTACTTGGTCAGGTAGGAAATTATGTAGTCACCATAACTTTTGATCACTCTGAATCATCACCCTACTACAGTGTCCTATCAAGAAATATCACAGGTTTAGTACGGGAGCGAGCGACTTCATTAGATTATGAACCGATTCCATCACAACCATATGGTAATTACTCTGTATTTACTGTTACATACTCTGATGTTGATGCAAGTCCAACTTCGTATATCTCCTCAGGTGATGTGTACATTACATGTGCAACCTCAGCAGATACACTGGAAGAAGGCGCAAACTACTGGATATCATACTTGGGAAGTGGTGAATACCAGATTAACATCAGTACTACTGCGTTGGGTGCACCAAACACCTACGTGTTAAATGTCGTTGTTAACTCCACTGCTGACTGGTGGCTATCTGATAGCTCGAGAAATATTAACTTCAGAGTGTCCTATAGAACTGTAGAGCTTTCTGTTTCATCTCCTGATTCAACCTACTATGATGAAGTAACTTACTTCATTGTAACTCTCATCGATATTGATGCAGGAGGAACAGGCACTGCTTTGGTAGGAATGGCTGCTAATATAGAACTGACATTTACTACTCCATCAGGTCTCTCTACTGGTTCAGTAAGTATAGTTGACTTAGGCAATGGACAGTATAACATTAGCTTTGACACTACTATACTGAACCAGCTAAATGACTACACAATGGTAGTTTTCTTCAACGCTCCTAATTATTGGGCAGATGCTGGACCCAGATCTGTTACTGGTCGTGTTTCAGCAAGACCTACTCAGTTATCCTATGATGTTGCAGGCGCAACTCCCTACCTTGACAATGTGACAGTGACAATCACCTTCGAGGACAGCCTATCCACAAACGGTATCGCAGGAGGTACAATAGTCCTCTCTTGTTCTACTGCTGCAATACCCCTGAGTCTTGGAACTAATTACTGGATAGCAGATGTTGGTGGTGGGCAATACAATGCCTTCATTGATAGTACTGCATTAGGGGATGTAGACACATTCTCAATATCAGCACAGATGACATTTACAGGAGAACCCTTCTACCAAAACCGTTCAACATCAATACCTGTTGAAGTAAGAGAGCGAGCAACAAGACTAACTTACACACCACCTCCTGAAACACCATTCAGCGATGACCTAGTAGTGGTCTTGAACTATTACGATGTTGACGCTGGACTTGTAGAAATAACAGGTGCGGTTTCCTACTTTAGTCTGGACGAGATTAATAGCACCGCTGTTGATTCGAGCTATTACTGGGTGGAGTATGTATCAGGTGCGACATACAGGATGCATATCAACTCCACGAAGTTAGACATCTATGGACGATATGTATTGACTATTAGTGTTACAGGTAATCCAACTTACCAATATGATGACCAGCTTATTTCTGTCAATGCAGATGTCAGAGCAAGGAGCACTCAACTCTCGACAGCTCCAATATCGCAGGCGAGTTACACGGAGAATGCCACTGTTACATTCTACTACACTGATATTGATGCCGATGCTGGAATATTCAACGAAACTGGCTCCGGCGGAGTTCAGGTTAGCCTTAACACATCTGTGAGTTGGTGGATAATACAAGACGCACCTGGAAGGTATAGACTTCTAATCAACTCATCAGAGCTCGGTTCAACAGGAGACTTTGCATTCCTTGCCTCATTCTCTTGGGTTAATGGAAAGCCATACTACGCAAATCACACTCTTGAGTTCGTAGTATCGATTACAGGTGCAGGTTCAGTGCTTACATACTCACCTCCTGATCATGTCCCAATAGGAGATGACATAGTCATCTCCCTAGAATACAGAGACAGCAACACTGGTGATGGCATCACGAACTCCTCAGGATTTGTGCATATTTCGATAACACCATTGAATTCAACTCCTGCAGGTCCGTTCCAATATGTCATTTCCAATCCATCACCAGGAGTCTATATCTACACTATAAACAGCACTCCATTCTGGACAAGTGGAGCTATTTTCTTCGAGTTCGATGTATCATGGACAGATGGTGAACTCCCATACTATCCTGATGTCAATGGTACCACTATTAGAGCAGTTATCAGAGAGATCTTTACACAAACACTTGCTGATTCACCAATTCCAGGTACTGTTCCAATTGGCGATAGTGCAACTGTAGTCATAACATTCTACGATCTTGACCATGCTGTCAATGTACTTGGAGCATCTATTGATACTACATGGGCATACGGTTGGTCCTATGAGGTGCTGGGAGATGGTAGATTCAATATCACTCTTCAAACCACTGGAATATCTTCCACTGGTCAAGTAAGTGCAATGTTCACGTTCAATAAGACATTCTACCTTACAAAGACCTCAACAGTCTATCTAACCATACGCTTGGTTAGCACAAGTGGATATGCGACAGCTCCCGATCCATCAATTGTACCTATAGGCGATACAGTGACCTTTGAGATCACTCATTTTGATACAGATCATCTCATCAACATCACAGATGGCAATATAGCTACAAGCTGGGTATATGGATGGAGTTGGGTGAGAACACCCAGTGGTGGCTTTAGCATTACCCTACAGACTGCAGGTGTTCCTAATCTGATTAAGTATACAGTAACATTCACTCTCTCTAAGATTGACCAAGCTGATGCGATAGTGAGTGTCCGTTTTGAAGTACGTGCAATTCAGACAGGTATTACAGCTTCATTCACCAGTAACATTGCGGCGGGTAGTAACATTTCAATAATCGTCACATATGAGGATCTAGATCACAGCTCCGGAATAACTGGTGCGAACATCTTAACTGATGCTGGTAGTTATGGTGTGACCTACTCATGGGTAGAGCTTAGTGCTGGGCAGTATAATATTACCTATTTCCTATGGAATCACCCAGCTGGTTCATACTCATTTGATATCACTGCTTTACGATTTCAACATGACCCAGCCTCAATGGTTGTGGATATTGTACTAGAACTGGCAAATACTGAACTGTATGCAGACGAGTCACTCATGCTCCTGAATTGGAGTGAATCTATTGATTTAATGATCCATTACGAAGACAGGGACTTGGGTGGATTGATTCAAGGAGCTGATGTTAGAGCAACTCTGAGTGGTAATGAATTTGTACTAAGCTACACAGGGACTGCATACGAGGTGTCAATCGATTCTTCAATTGTTTCAGCAGGCACCTATCTAATTACAGTAACAGCTAACAAGACTAACTTCGAAGCAAGAATCATGCAGATCACGGTAGTGATTTCCGTCTTAGAAACCACTTTTGTTAGTCTAGGGGATGTCTACTCAGTTTCTGTTGTCAGTGGTGAATCATTCAATATTACAGTCTACTATGAGTCACTTGCCCTTGGTGGAGTTGCGGGAGCAACAGTATCTTATCAATGGGATTACGGAACAGGTTCAATACTTACAACAGGTCAAGCAGGTTACTACTCAGCAATCATTGATACTACAGACACACCTGTCAATGTGTACACGCTCTATGTTAGAGCTAACAAGAGTAATCATGTTGAGGCAAGTATCTACTTCAGTGTGGATGTAGGTTTAGTTGAAACAGAATTGACTCCTGTTGGTGAAGCCACTCTGAGAGCTGTATATGGCGAGTCCGCAACATTACTAGTAAACTACACAAATGTGAATCTTGAATTACCTGTAATCAATGGAACTCTGCTCTTCAGATTCAGTGATGCAAACTACACTGGCATCCTGACAGAAAACGCACCAGGAATCTACAATGCTACTATCGAAACTTCTCATCTTTACGCTGGGACATTCAGCATGTACATTGTAGCCACAAAGCCAGGATATGAAACAGGTACACTATCAATGCTACTTGAAGTTCAGAGAATCAGCACAAGTGTATCCACAGATGTTGGTACAGTAGTTCTGACCTATGGTGAGATAACAGATGTATTGTTTAACTTCACAGATACACACTACAATGTTCCAATTGATGGAGCTCAGCTCGAATATCGTTGGCAAGGTAGCACAGGTAATCTTACATCGATAGGTAATGGTCTGTACAGAGCTACTATCAATAGCTCTGAAGTAATACCCGGTTTCTACAGATTCTATGTCACTGCAACGAAATCCAACTATGTAACAGACACCACCGACATCCAGGTGGAAGTCAACCTCATAGTGATGGAGATGCTTGTCAACAGTGTCTATGATGTACCTGTTGGCGATCCACTCACAATCGAGGTTCAAGTCAACGACATCTCATACAACAGAAGTGTCTTAGATGCAGAAGGTTCTGTTATTTGGTCAGGATTATCTCTTGAGTTGACTCCAGTTCCTGGAGTTCCAGGTAATTACACATTCACCATTCCTCAGGATACTGGACTCAATTCCTATGATGTGACAATTGTTGTAAACAAACTTTACCACAGATCCATTTCAAAAGTGATTACGGTGATTGTACGACCGATTGCTACTCAGTTGGCTACTCCAGATGGACAGAGCTTTGTAACTGGAGAAGTGGGACAATACTTAGTCATTGAACTATACTTCACCGACCTAGACCACAACGAACCAATTACTGGTGCAACCATCTCAGTTAGCGATCCCGCGAATATACTACCTGAGGGAGGTATTGACATCGATGAGAGTGATACCGTGGATGGTCTCTATACAGTTGGATTCTGGGTCCCGATAGAAGGCGACTTTGAGATTATTATTCATGTATCTCTTGGACAGGAATATGAATCGCTAGATATTCCAATCTCGATTGTCTCATCTGCTCCTTCCAATCCACTTGGTAATCTCATCTTCTATGGAGGAAGCTTTGGTGTCATAATTGCCCTAATTGGTGCTTTACTATGGGTCAAGATATTCAGTGTCCCTAAGCTCATCAGAATAATGAATGGAATGATTAAGTCGGTATCTAAGGGCAAAGTTCCAGAGAATCCTGAGTGTTCAGGAAGAGACCAATTGTTACATGACATGATCAATGAGGAATTGGAACCTGTCAACATCTACAAACCAATTGACGAAATTCCAAGGTTCAGCATTGAATTCCATATTCCAGAAATTGAATCCTTGCTTGCAGAACTCGCTGTAATAACAGGGTTAGAGGAATCAGATGTCGCCGCATTCCGTGCTGATCTAGCAAGAATGAAGCCAAGTGAAAGACCGGGTTTCTTGAATGAAGTTATCAAACAAGAGAGAGCTAGGAGAGCAGAGGAAATTGCGGAGAAGAAACCCAAGAAGGATGATGCAACAAGAATTGTGACACCTGAAGAACTAGAGGAAGTTGGTGAGCGATTGCTTCAGATGGGTCTCTCACAGGAACAGGTTGACGAAGTCTTGGAAGGTGCCAAAGATATGACAAAAGCAGAACTAGAAACTGTTCTTGATCAACTTGACGAAAGCATGAACCAGTAGACTATCTAGGTTAAGGAACAGTCAAATCGACTGTTCCAATCCTCCCTTTTTACCCAAAGATTTCTATCTACCAAGTGCATTCTATCAGATTGAGGTCGGAATGAATGCCATTCTATGAGAGTACTGAACAGCTAAAAGAGGTGTTCGAGAATTTTTGGCCACGTGCAATTGCAGTGGATGATGTCTACGAAAAGTTAGTCAAATCTGGAATCGTTGTAAGATTTGATATCGAACAACCAGAAATCCATGTAACAATTGATTTCAAGAATCCAGGACCTGATGGAAAACTTGGATCATTGAGTTTTGATTCTTCTGCAGAACCTGAAATCACTGTTTGGAGCACTTCTGAAACAACAAACAAGTTTTGGCAAGGAAAACTCAACACCACTATTGCTATGGCAAAGGGAGAGGTAAAGATGCAAGGATCTATTGCCAAGGCTCTTGGTTTGCTCTCTAAGATAAAACCACTCTTCAAATTATTCCCTGAGGTCTTGAAAGACATGAATTTGGACCACATGTTGGTGTAGCCAATCCCAAACAGCATTTGATTGGGGGGGCGATTTTCTGAGAGCGATAGATAAACTTGAGATTATAACGCTCGTCGATAATACAGTTGAAGCCTGGACTAATCCCAAGAGAGAAGATGTTAAGCCATTCTTCAAGTGGGCTAAAATTCCAAATGAAGATGATGATACATTTCTTGTTGCTGGAGGAGGATTGTCCCTTCTCATTAGAGCCACGTCCAATAAAGATACTTCAACGGTGCTTTTCGATACAGGAGAATCTGCAACTCCAATCTCTAACAATGTAGAGTACCTAGGGATAAACCTCAATGAAGTTGATTCAATTGTTCTTTCTCATGGACATGATGACCACTTTGGTGGATTACTCTCGGCACTTAGTAAAATTGGAAAGAAAGGAATACCTGTATACATTCATCCAAACATGTTGTATCAAAAGGGGTTCCGGGTTAAGAAGGATGCTGGCGAAGAAATAAGAAAAGCGAGACCCTTTCCACCATTGGAAAAAATTAAGGCTCTTGGAGGAGATATTCAGCCTTCTGCGGAATCTTTCACAATAACAAATGGTATGTTTCTAAGAACTGGAGAGATACCAAGAATCATTGAACAACACAAGACAAAACAACTCCTACTGATTAATGGAGAATGGATTGAGGATCCGTACATAGTAGAGGATGTCAGTCTTGTAGCTGTCGTTGAGGGAAGAGGCTTAGTCATCATCGTAGGTTGTAGTCACGCGGGAATCCTCAATATTATACAGGAAGCAATACAACTGACAGGAGAGAGTCAAGTATACGCGGTGATTGGAGGGTTTCATCTTGCACCGTACGATGACAGACATTCCCAAACAGTTCAGTCGATTCATAATATGAATCCCAAACTCATCGTTCCATGCCATTGTACTGGATGGAGAGCACGTCATCTCATGAGTAGTAAGATTCCAGATGCATATGTTGAAGGTTCAGTGGGTCATAAATATCTCATCGAGGATGTTGACACAAGCTAAAATATAAAAGAAGAAATCTTACGATTTAAGATAGTTAAGCCACGTAGGGTGAAAACAATGGCTGAAGCAGCAATAAAGAAAACAGATACAATCGCAGAGGTTGTAATGAAGTGGCCAGAAACAGCTGGTACTTTTATGGAATGGGGTCTTCACTGCTACGGTTGCGCAGTTGCTAGATATGAGAACATTGAGCAAGGCGCAGTTGCTCACGGTATAGATCCAGACAAACTTGTTGAGGCACTCAACGAAATAGTCGAAAAGAAAGAGTGATTCAGAGCCCACTAGGACTCTTCTTTCTTTGGTTTAACCCTGCCATAGAGACGTCCAGTTTCTTCTTCTGACATTTCAAAACTATGTTCAGAATCAGGGAATACTCCATTTCTTACTTCCTCGGAGTATTCGTTAACTGCACCTCTAATTACATCACTTATGTTTGCATATTTCTTCAGGAACTTGGGTTTGAAATCATCAAAGAGTCCTAACATGTCCCAGAGTACTAATACCTGCCCATCACAATGTGGACCAGCACCAATTCCAATTGTAGGTATTTCGATAGCTTCGGTAATCATTTTTGCAGTTTCAGATGGGACAAGTTCAACTACAATTGAAAATACTCCCGCGTCTTGTAGTTCCAATGCTTGAGCTATAAGGGCTTCAGTAGTTTCCTTTGTCCTTCCTTGTACTCGATATCCTCCAAGTTCATAGATTGATTGAGGTGTTAGTCCTATATGTCCCATAACTGGAATTCCAGAATCGACAACTGCAGATACGATCTTGGCTACTCTTCCAGAGCCCTCTAATTTGACAGCTTCTGCTCCTCCCTCTTGAAGCATCCTTCCACAGTTCTGTAGTGCTTGTTCTTCGCTCACCTTGTAGCTCATAAAAGGCATATCCCCTACTATGAAACTATTGGGCTTAGCACGAGATACGGCAGCTGAATGATGAATGATATCCTCCAAAGTAACAGGAATTGTACTCTCATAGCCAAGGAGGCTATTTCCAACTGAGTCGCCAACTAGGATAATGTCAACTCCACAATCACTAAGTATCTTTGCTGTCGGAGCGTCATACGCTGTAAGCATTACAATCTTCTTTCCTTTCGTCTTCATTTGCCTAAGTTTGAAGGTAGTCTTACGGGACAAATAACATCACTCCCAACAATGTCATAGTTCAATCAGTTATATATAGGTTCCAAAACGAAATTATGGATGTGAATATATTCTATATATTTTCTAGACTTTTGCAAAAAATGTGTCACTACCTGAAACATATACTCCTACGAGTAGATTGCGAAGTAGACACACTGCAGTCCTTATAGTGATACCCTGAGTTTTCGCAAAATCAGTTACAACAACTCGTCCCGACTCTTTGACATGAGCCTTCAATAATTCAATCCATCTAAACGAAACTATAACACCGCAAGTATCAATAATTCGTTCCTTAGAGTTCAATCTGGTTTGGAGTTCTTCAGCAACATCGTTATAGTCCAGGTTTAAGGAAGAGCAGGTGTTTCTGAGGTTATAGATGCCATTAAGTTTTAGACCATCCTTCACTTGATTTGTCAGCCAAGTTTTACTAACCAGGTTTTCTGAATTGGAAATGAATGCTGAAGGTCTTAGAGGGCGAATGACTCTTTCAATATCTGCAATATCAAATCCGTGTTCTGATGCCAAGCTCTCTGGGTGTAAACTTCCTCCGTTATGGAGTAGATTCTCAAGTTCAATAAAGAGTGCTGTTCTTGATACCATTTTTCCATCGTTATCGAGGATTGTATCAGTTTGTATTCCTGCTATTATTCTTTCAATTACTCGGATATCAGCATCACATTCATCCGCAATTGATTCTGGCTCAATTAGTCCTCCAGAATCCAAAGTTTCCTTAACTCTGCGTCTTATCCATGACACAGACAAATAGTTGCCTGCATTATTTAAAACAACCCGGAGACCGAATCTTTTCAGGATTGCAGCCAATTCTACTCTATTGATGGTCCAGTGGTTCTTGAATTTTGCAGTATCTATCATTCCAGTTCGTTGAATCTCATCAAGTATGTAACTGCGCATTGCTCGATATGAGATATATCGCCCATCCACAGATTTCCTGATTCCCGGATGGTTCTTCATGATGCGTTCAGCCAGACCGTGGTCAATTCCGATTCGCTCTGAAACTTCATTTGGTGGAATAATACCTGCAAGTTCAACATCATCTACTAATTGGGACCTTAACTGATCTAATGTCATAATAGACCCATCATTAGTCGTGACCAATGTTAATCCAGATCCTTTGAGTAGTTGCTTCAACACGTCAATAGGTATCTGGAGATTCATTGACTCCTCATTTAAATCAAGAGACCCAAGTTCTTCTAATCTTGTCATGAGTCTTTCTTGCAAAATATGAGAGGGGTATAATCTGTCTTCACTAGATTTAATGAAATCCCAATTATAAAGACGAACGACAGTGAGGATGTCCTTTTCTGTGAGATCGAGTCGTTCCGATTCAACTTCCAGGTCAAGGAATCCATGTCTTCCAACACTACGTTCTAAAGAAGAAAGAAGCCATTTCACTGAATACATTAAACCAGCAGAGGACTCCCAGATATACCAACCCCATGTTTTTACTAATCGTACAATCTCTTCTGGATCAACATGAAGTCGTTGTGCTTCAGAAACAATATCTACACGACCTTGTAATTCTAGTGCTTCTCTTATTCGCTCTTTCAAATCCGGGACTAATAGATAATCGCCATTAGTAGTTACAAGAAAATCAAGACCCTCTCGCTCACTGATTTCCTCAATAAGTCTGCTTACTTCAGAGGGAGCAACATCCCATCGAATGGCTTCTTTATCTACTCTAATCACTGAATTGTTAACTAATGTGTCCTTCAATCGATCTCTGAGAAGGGGAGCTGAGATAACCGATGTCTTGGAGAAACTAAGAATTGCATAATCACTACGCTTCAGAAGTCCTAGTAATGACTTTGTATCTACCCATGATGCGCCCGTGTAATATATCAACTCTGTTAGAGAGATTGAAACTTTTGTTAGTAGAAGTCGCTCTATCTCTTCAACAAGGAGATTTCTTCTATGTATACTCCACCAAAAATAACCTCCGAGTATTATGAGAGTCAGAGATAGTGCTAATATTAGTGGTCCGAGCGAACTATCGAGAAAAGGAATCTGTAGCTGCATCAAACCAAGTTAACTCCAATTATAGTGTAACTTCTCTTCTCCTGAGATATCTCTTATAGGCCTCCATTCCAATGATGGCAGGTAGTGCACCCATCAATACTATAATCCAATCATACAGAGTTAATGGTACGAAATAGAAGTCCAATCCAATGCCAGATAGAATTTCTTGAACATCTGGAACATAGAGCAACAATAGATTGGCAAGAAAGATTAAGCCCAAGAGAATGAAGAATCGTATCCAACCTGGTTCTGATGCACTCTTGTGGATTGGAAGATTTATCCTTCGTATAACTAGTACTAACATACTCTCTACAATCAGAATAACGATAAGCAACATGGTAGTTGCCTTCATTATCTGGGGATTCCAACCATCAGGGAGATGAGAAGTTTCATTGTAGAAACCTGTTAGGTTCTCTGGAACTACTGTTACATAATCATTGAATGAGGTATAACCAAGCCAATAGACTAGGGCAGCTCCTATTACCATAAGTACTACACCTATAGCCATGAATTTTGCTAACTGACGTGTAATTATATCCTCACTATCCCGAGGCTTTTCTTCCATCGCTCTTGGTGACGTTTTATCAAATACAAGAGCCAATCCAGGGAAGGAATGTGTTGTAGCTACCAGCATTAGACTCTGCCAGTTTGTGAGCATGTTGAACCCAGGGGGGAGTAGGAATAGTGCACCAAAGAAGATGATACTCTCAAACAGATTGATTGCAATGTAGAAGTACACCATCATCCTAATCTTATTGAAGAGACCTCTTCCTTCATGTACTCCTTTTACAATAGATGAGAAACTGTCGTCTGTAATTACTAAATCAGCAGCTTCTTTCGCAACATCGGTCCCGGTGATACCCATTGCTATTCCAGCATCGCTCATTGCTAAAGCCAGAGCATCATTAACACCATCACCAGTCATTGCTACAACTTTCTTCTGGTCTTGATATCTTTCGACAATGACCTGTTTATGATCTGGATTTACTCTCGCAAATACGTTGACTCGTTCAAAACTATCATCAGAAAGACTCTCGATTTCACCGCCCTCGACTGCTAAGGAATTAACATTATAGATATTGAGATTCTCAGCAATCGTCTTAGCTGTTGCAGCTGCGTCACCTGTAATCATAATGACATTGATTCCAGCACTGTGACATTCATTGACAGCTTCCTTTACTCCTTCTCTGGCTGGATCTACAATGCAAGTTAAACCGAGGTAAATCAAATCCTCTTCTGTTTCACCACGTGCAGTTTCACCCTTTGGTAGTTTGCTCAGATTCTTATAGGCAAGGGAAATTACTCTGTATCCTCTAGATGCAAAATCATTAGCTAACTCCCTAACTTTCTCGTTCATAGCTTTGTCCAATGTCACAATCTTTCCATTGGAAGCATATCGACTGCAACGTTCCATGATGACCTCGGTTGCCCCTTTAACAAAGGCAATGTATGACCCATCCTTCTTGCAGATTTTTGACATCCGCTTGTATTCTGAATCAAATGGGAATTCCATTGCAATCGTATATTGAGAAATAAGTTCAGATGTGTTGATACCACTCTTTCTAAATAACGTAAGAAGTGCAGCATCTGTCGGGTCACCTAGTGGAATGAAAACAGACCCTTGACCAGGAATCTCTTTTGTGGAGATTTCCGAATCGTTATTTATTCCACCACATATTAGGAGTAGACGAAGGTCTTTGTGCATCTTTGAGTCATTAAGGTCAATTTCATCATAAGGAGCATTCGAATCAAATCTCGATGCATCCTTCAATTTGAGTATTTGCCCTTCAGGAGTATATCCATCTCCACTAACTGTGTAAAGGTTCTCGGTGTCCCAGACGAACTTGACAGTCATCTCGTTCTTTGTCATGGTGCCAGTCTTGTCTGAGCAGATTACACTGACTCTACCAAGACTTTCAACCGCTGAAAGATCACGAATAATAACGCCTTGCTTTGCCATTGCTAGAACGCCAGTCAATAGCACAATGGTCGTCAAGAGTGGAATGTTAATTGGCATAATTGTCATTGCTTTGGTTATGCCTGCGGTAATTGTGTCTATTATTACATTGAATTCCAGAATAAAAGGCGAATTAGTTAAGAAGGGCCCTATGAATAAAGCCCAAGATATTGACACAAACATAAGTACAACTGCTGCGATTCCTAGATACTTGGCGAGAAGGTTAACCTTTCTCCTTAGAGGTATATCTCCGGTATTAAGTTGCTCAAGGGTACCCTGAATCTTTCCAATCTCAGTGTTTGCACCAGTACTTGTTGCAACTATTTTTCCAGCACCTGTAGCCACATAGGTACCAAAGAATACCATATTTCGCATATCAGTTAATGCAACATCTTTCTCTACAGAGAGATTATGATCTTTCGTGACAGGGACACTCTCACCTGTTAGAGATGCTTCATTAGCAGTGAGATTGGAACATTGTATTATTCTTGAGTCGGCAGGGATTCTATCACCTTGCTCAAGTATGATGATGTCACCCGGAACAATCTCATCTGGAGATATTGTAATCTCATTGCCGTTTCTTAATACTCGGGCATCTCCTGCAGATAACTTCTCCAGAGCTTCAAGTTTCTTCTGAGCTCTGAATTGTTGAAAAATAGCTACTATTGCATTCACTGCAACTATCGCTAGCCAAAATATTGCCTGCCCAATCTCTGAATTCTCTGTTGGAAAAAGGAGAGCCAAAGCAACCAGTGCGAATGAACTAAGTAGATAAATATTGATCAACCAGTTCAGTATTGGGGCTAAATATACCTTCCAGAAGGACCCTTTAATCTTCGGAATCGTATTTGGACCATATAGATTAAGTCTAGTACGTGCATCGCTATCAGAAAGACCTTGATCGGGATTGACATTCAGATTACGCAATACATCATCCAATGTCATCGCGTGATACTCAGGCATCTCCGATTTAGCTGATACTACATCCTGTTCAGACAATGTCGAGTCCCTCTGAAGTTGTAATTAGTTGATGGCGCTGGCGTTGATAAATGAACTTGTAATCTACTGTATCAACCTGCCCTGCTAGTAGATTTCAAAACAACTCAGCCTTTTGAAGCTTCGTCTGAGGTGTTCACCTCCTCGTTCGACAAGTTCTTGTACTCTCAGAATTAGAAATGGTTGCCGCACGCGGTTGAATTTCATTGGTGCAGTAAATATGGCATATTATTGGGAACCTGATTCACCCTACCAGAAGTCGTCCTCTTCTTCAGGAAGGAAAATCGCTGCAATTATGATTATACTCATGCTAGTAATTTCTTCAGGAGTAATTATACTATTCAATCTCCTCCCTAATATTCAGCAGACAGGACCAGAGGGGCAAGTCAGAGTTGCTGTGATTGATTCAGGATTAGATGTGGATTTTTCAATTATGGGTAGAGTGGGTCCTCAACAGAGCTTCATCAGTCCTTTATACGGATATCAAACCACGGACTCATCTACAACAGATTCGAATCCTGATGACGGAAATGGGAACACAGTACGTCACGGAACATTGGTTGCTCGCACAATATTAGATAATAGCAATAATGCTCAGATTGTTGTCGCAAAGGTAATTGACTCAACTGGGTTCGCAACTTCTAGTGGAGTTGTCGCTGCTATTAATTGGGCAATTGAACAGAACTGTAGTGTCATTAATCTAAGCCTTGGGTCCGGCCCTACTTATGGTGATCCGCTTGAAGGATCTGTAGAATACGCCTTTTCAAAAGGTGTCATTGTAGTATCAGCTGCTGGAAATGAAGGGATGTCAGGAGTTTCAGGGAGTTCGATTAGTTCCCCCAGTATATATCCAAAAGCAATCTCAGTTGGTGCACTTGATGAGAATGGTGCACCTGCAGATTATACCAGCTGGGGTCCCACTGCATCTAGATACATAAAACCAGATATTGCGATAGAAGGGTATACGGAAACTACTAATGCGATTTATTTTGGAACCAGTTTTGCTTCACCAAGAGTGGCTGCAATTGTCGTGGACCTCATTGCTTACTGTATAAACAACAACCTAAGATACACACCAGGAATGATTCAGGCGGCATTGTACACAGGTGCTGATGCATTACCATATGCTGAATATATAGTGGGAGCAGGCAAAGCAGACCTCCAAGGGGCAATCCAAGTCATTGAGCAGGCACCACGAGACAATGACCTGCCGTTAATCACCTATGTTCATCCAGTTACAATTCCTCTAGATTTTGAAAGGCTATTCCAAGGAGATAACTACACTTTCAATGTTATTGTCGTAACTTCAAGAATGTCTGAGTATAACGTGACACTACATGACCTAGATAGTGATACGGTCCACATTCCTCAATCGATTTCTGTGAATCAATCTAGCTTAATACCTGTCTTTATTCAAGTTAGTCCAAATGCAACACAACCTGTTGATGGGGAGATTCTTTTTGACGCAGGAACGCATAGTGATACATTGACAATTGAGTACAATCCTACTGAGAGTATTGCAAGAATAGCCTTTGATACGAGTCATACACCATGGTCAATTGATACTGTTTACGGTCAGTTCAAAGAGCTCTATCTTGAGTTATTAGATAACGATATTTCGGTGATGGAGATTCGTAATAGGAGCCTAATCACTACGGAGTACCTTTCAATCTTTGATGCAGTCTTTGTTCTTGATCCCTGTGCGTGGGGAACAGATGAAACGAACTATGCAAATCCAGTGGACTTCTCGATACCTTACACAGAGGACGAGATTGATGCATACAAAAACTACTACCTACAAGGCGGAGGCATCTTCGTGTCCGCACTTGATAATGAGAGTGTAAATACTACTGCAGTCAATAATTTCCTTGAGTGGAGCGGATTCTCTCTAGGTTCTGATCGAATGCCTGCTTCTGGAGATCCATTATCTATAACAAATCTTGAACCTCACCCTATCACGTCAGGTGTGCATTCGTTTGGTTTTGTTGGAGCAGCAGTCAGTTTCAATTCTAGCACCTCTCAGAGTTTAGCCGCTTATAATGGAATAACTGTGCTAGCTGGTATGAGCGGAACGGGTGGCGGTAGAATGGTTGTTACAGGAACGAATTTCTTCATCGATAATTGGGGAATGAGTGGTCAGTATGGAACTATATCTGATAGAATTCTCGCCTTGAAAATAGCACTCTGGTTAATCGGTAATATTTGAGGAGGAGAAAGGGGATACAGGCATACTGAATGTAAGCCTGTATAATACTCATTTACCCTTTCTCCGATAGACGACTGCGAGTACAACAACCACTGCAATTGCTCCCACTAACGCAAAAAGCATCAGTGGATCTATTGTTAGCGGAGGCGGCTGAGAAGAGGTTGTTCCGATTTGCAATGAATACGCAACACTGTAAAGTCCCATATCTCCAAACATATCCATGAGGGCAAATCGATAGTACCATGTCCCGTTTTCTAATGGTTCATCAAACATAATTACAGGTTGAAAGTGTGTTCTATCATCGGTTAAAAGATTTAGAGAATCAAAGGTATCAACAGTATCTACTTCAAGAAATATACGCGTGTCCTCAGGAATATTATCCCATTCAAATCGTGGACGATTATACCCATATGCGTAAGTTATTGTCGGAATTTCAGGAGGTAATAATTGAATTTTGAATGTAAGTTTTATTCGATCAATCTCAGGTGTTGTACCAGGAACTGATGTTTCGAGGACTGCGCTCCACAATAATGCTCTTCCGATTGCTGTGAACTCGTGATTAACATTAGGTGTAGCATGTTCCCATGTAGTTCCATTATCTGCTGAGAGATAGTACGATATAGTGGTAGATGAGGGAGTTGTAACATCGGCCTCTAACATTGTTTGGGTAATCATAGAATCTGAAGTTGCTTCATATACAGGTAACGATTGAGCTACAGCTAAGAGTGCATCGTTCAATTCATAGACTACAATACCTTCGCTACTACCCGTAAATGCAAACTTGGATTTCATTGCAATCCATATCGCATCATAAGGAATCTTCACGTAATCTAGACGCATTTGAGATACATTGGCTATCCTAAGAATTTGTAATGAACCAGCTGAAACTCCATAGATAAAATGACCAGACAATACAGTTTTACTGGCCGACCCCCACCAAATGTTAGGAATATCATTTACCAGTTCAGGATCAGTCACATTAACGATTGAGATGACCTTGAGTGTTGATCCACAGATGAAGACATAATCTCCTGATACATGCATTTGTAAACTATAGGTATCTGTGATAAATCTACTAATACTCGTGATATCTGTAGGATCAGTAGCATTGATTATTTGCAGAGCATAATCTGTGTAGGGTGTTCCATAATCCAGAGCTAACAGATAGTTACCTGCTTTATAGGTTTGATAGTAAACTGATGCATTTGGATGAGTATAGTTGAATACCGAAGAAGGAGCATTCGCTATAGAAATATCAAGAACTTGAATGCCTTCGGATCCTGTTGCAAGAAAACCATAGTTACCATCTATTGTAAAGTGGCTAATACTTCCGGGATTATACAAATCTACTTCCGTAGGATTCGTAATATCTGTGATATCCATCACATGTAAGCCATCTGTGGCTGATACATATGCAATATGACCCTGGACATTAACGTGGGTAGGATTGCTGATTGGTATTGTTCCAACATGCACAGGATTGGTTGAATCAGTTATATTCACAATTTTAATTCCACTACCTATTACACAAGCATAGAGAAAATCACCATATCGCCATGCATATGAACTTGCATAAACGGAGCAATTGGCAACCTTTGATGCGTCCTTGAATGGTATCCGAATTACATCATGACCCCATCCACCCACAGTAGTAGCATTTACATCAAGATAATCTGTGTCCGCGAAACTCTCTTCATATTCGACTAATCTTGCTTCAACGTGTATTGGAGGATGACCAAATACACAGAGCATCATGAACATTAGAAGGACTAACATACCTTTGCGCATTCTTTGAAGATTTGATCGTTTCATTAAGACTCCCCTCAATGAATTCAGGCTGAAAAGAAGAACAAAGAAACCCTTACCACGCTTCTAAGGAGCTTGTGCATCAAATACCTGATATCCTATTAATAGACAACAGAGCTTTGATAAAACTCTTAGGATTTTCTAAATAGATGAATTGAGAAATCCTGAGTTCATTCATTCCCCATGTAATGATAGGCATCTTCAAACTCCTTGAACGCTTGAAGAAATGTGTTCTTTACTTTCTGTTCAAGAATCCTAGGAGCATATAGAAGGACTTGAGATTCATTAGAATCTTGGTCTACTAAGAAAATTGCGACCAACGATGGTGTCCCTCTTGCCCTAGTGAATTGGAACTCAAAGATTGAAAGCGATTGTAGTTCAAACTGACGATGTATCGTCGACAATTGTTCTAATCCCACACCCCACCAAGCGAAGCCCCTGTGTTTTTTCCATATATCTGGAATCCTGGAAATCGCATCCTCAATCTCATGGTGTTCCAATCTAGAAAAAGGTAAACTGATCATCTTCAAGACCGAATTATCCTGAAGTGAGATAAGAATTACTCACTCTATATGCTTTGAAATCCAAATAGCTATACACATACCTGTATTGTGCTTCCAGTTACACCTTGATTGCTTTGTTTCGGAGCTTTTTAAGGGACCTTTGTATAGGAGAAGTACACAAAAAATACCGAGTCGAAGTCGGATTTGCTGATGAAAGGGTAAAACCGATCATCAGCTTTCCGCATATTTTTTTCTTTGATATCATATCGAGAGAGAAAACTAGGTTTTAGTCTCAATCATCACATTTACATAGCATATAGCTTCGGCCATTTCAACTTCTAGGAGTTAGATAGAATTTGGCCAAAGTCACAAAAGCATCCTATTTCGTATTGATTGCGTGCACAGTTTCTCACTTTATGAATCACGTGTACACAGGTGCATTATCACCATTTTTCCCATTGATACGAGATGACCTTGGTCTTACTCTTACAGAAGTGGGAATCTTAACCAGTGCGGTTATCGTCACTATGACATCAGCCCATCTCGTGGTTGGATACTTGGGTGACAAGGGTCTTCGAGACATCTTCATTTCAATAAGTGTGCTTCTTGCTGGACTCGTTATGTTAGTTGCAAGTTTTGCGACAAGTTTTCTCTTCTTATTAGGAACCCAGATTGCACTGGGACTTGGAGTATCTGGATATCATCCATCAGCTTTTCCAGCTATAACTGCAAAGTTCCCTAAGAGGGAAAGGGCGAAGGCAGTTGGTCTCAATGCAGCAGGCGGACTTGTCGGGATGGCAATAATCCCTTTTCTTGGTGTAACCCTTCTTGTCATATATGGGGGTTGGAGAAATCCTGTTTATTTCCTAGGGTTAATGGGAATTGCTTTATTCTTCCCAATCCTCTTAATGATGAGATATGCATCGAAACAAAGTCTGATTGATGAAGAAAATGGAATCAACAATGAACCAGAAGAACCAGTTGGCTGGACAAAGAACTTCTGGCTTGCAATGGTGTTCATGGGACTGCGAGGAATCCCGTTTAGGTGTACAACTCTCATGATGCCTATCTACTTGGTTGATTCATATGGATACGAACCTGTTTGGGCGGGTTCTCTTACAGCTGTCATGCTTACTGCGGGTCTGTTTGGCGAACTCGTTTCAGCACCAATCTCTGATAGATCGGGAAAGAGAGTTCCATACATGATTGTCTCGGTGGCTAGTATGGTTCCTCTGTTCCTCTTGCTGAATCTCTCACTTCCTCCAATTTCACTCATATTAGTTTTAATAGCAATTGGATTCATCTATTTCTTTGGAGTTCCTCCTGGACAGGCATATGAAACTGAGGTGAGTCCAACAGAAAGACAGGGATTTGCCTTTGGTCTTCTATTCTCAATAGGAGCTATCCCAGGTTCCCTCTCACCAGCTATTTTTGGTTGGATAGGAGATGTATATGGATTGTCTTCATCAATCCTGTTTCTTGCGATTGTATCAGGTCTGGCGATGATAGTAGGGTTCTTCCTCAGAGATTCCGTCACACAAGATAAGACATCAGTTGGTATTGCTATTCAAGAATAGTACACTCCAATGCTAATAGTCACAATCAAATAGAAGTTAGGGAGTGACATTTCAATGCAAGATTATCATGTCCACCCCAATTACTCATTAGATGCAGAAGGAACACTTTCTGATTTTTGTGAGGCTGCATTACATCAGGGGATTGAGGAGATTGCCTTCACAACACATTTGGATACGGATAAAGTTGCAGAAGATTGTGTCGTTTCAGTTGGGGGAAGATTAGTAGATGTTCAATCCCCCATATGGTTTGAGGATTATGAAAAAGAGATTCGGAGTGTTGCGGAAAAATTCAATGATAGAGGATTATCTGTTCTAGTTGGAGCAGAAGTGGATATTTATCCTGAAGTTGTAGAAAACATTCCCTCTGCGTTCTATGATGTCGATTGGGATATTGTGATTGGCTCAGTACACTTGGTCAATCATCTAGCAATTTCCACAGGAGATGGGGCTCGTCAAGTTTTTTCAAGATACAATG